>NZ_JBSFTY010000029.1:0-94143 GCF_053591515.1 Streptomyces sp. NPDC003011 | reverse complement strand
ACGGTCACGTTGTCGCCGGGAGCGGTGGCGTGCGCGGCGGGCGCCAGGAGCAGGGCCGCCGAGACGGCCCACAGGTCGGTGACGGTGTACTCAGTCGACGACGCCTCGCTGAGAACTACCGCTGCCAGTCGGCGTACGAGGGGTGAGCGCGGTATCGCGCCGCTGCACCAGTTGTAGCCCGCAGTGGGGTGTACCGGGTCCTCACCGACCGCCTTGAGCTTGTCGTTGATGCCGCGCGTAAGCCCGCGGGCCGAGAGGCGTCCATGGTCCAGCGCTGCGATGAGCGCGGTGTTCGCCTGCCGTTGAGAGGGTGCGTCCGGTGCGCACGGCCGCGGGCCGCTGACAGTGGTCACACAGGTAGCGTAGGACGGGTTCCCCAGATTGGATTCCCGTCTGACACGGCGGGGTTCAGCGGCGAAGACGTGCCAGCGCCAGGCAAGTTCGGCCGGGACGTCCTCGGGCTCTGCTGCCTGCTGTTGTGGAGCAACCAACCGCTGCACTGCCACCGCCTTTTGCCGTTTCTGCCCCGGGCAAGGGGCACGCCTGTGCCCTTCTCGAAGGGGTGCTCAGGAGACTGGTGAGGTAGCTGTGTGGAGGGTGAGTCGTGTGGCTGAGCGGTAATCTTGGGCGCCTAGATCACCGACGGAAACGGAAAGTGACGAACTGTGACCACTGCTGCTGTGGCCCCTGCCCACATCTCCGACTTCTACTGCCACCAGGCCCTTGCCGGGCTCGTGGAGATCGAGCCGGTGATGGAGACGGACCGAGTGCTGGCGTTTCATCACACCAAGCCGTCGCACCCGGTGCACATCGTGGTGGTACCGAAGGAACACATTCCGTCGCTGGTTGACCTCGGAGACGGTGGGCCCGAGCTGCTGGCGGAGGTCATGGAGGTGGTGGCCACGGTGGCCGGGCAGGTGAGCGACAAGCACGGCGCGGCCTCAGTGACCACGAACCTCGGCCTCTACCAGGAGTCCAAGCACCTGCACTGGCACGTCTATCACCGCGGCGAAACGGACGAGCAGATCTTCGCCCTGTACGGCCACGGCGACCGCTGAGACCTACCTGGCGCGACGCGCCGCCTCGAGCGTCTCCTGGGCAATGCGGCCGGCCGCCCGATGGATCGCGGCGGGTTCCGGACGACCGGAACCCGCGGGAACCTCAGCGAGGTGCAGGCAGGCCTCGGCGAGTACTGCACCCCCGGTGAGTTGGTCATCGTCCTGGACCACGCGGCTGCGTCCCTCGTGGCGCCGCGCGTAGGCCTCGGCGTTGACCAGCTGGTCGCCACGACTGACGCTGGCCGGAAGCGGGATGAGGACGGCACGCTTGCCGAGCGCCTCCAGCTCGGCCAGCGTCGTCGCCCCGGCCCTTCCGACGACCAGGTCGGCCAGCCAGAGCGCGTCGGTCATCTCCTGGTGCAGGTACTCGACCTGCCAGTAGCCGGCCGTTCCGTCGAGGGACGGGTCGAGGTTGCCCTTGCCGCACACGTGGACCACCGCGAACCGGCCGCGGAGCTTGTCCAGTTGGCTGCGTACGGCATCGTTGATGCGGGCGGAGCCGCTGCTGCCACAGAAGATCAGAAGCACCTCAGCGCCGGCCGGGATGCCAAGTTGGCTGCGCAGCCGCTCCGGCCTGCCCTCGGCGAGGTCGTGACGCAGCGGCAGGCCGGTGACCTGCGTCTTCCGGGCGAGCCAGGGCGGCGTCTTGGACCGGGCCGGTTCGGAGAGGCAGACCCGGGCGGCCATGCGAGCGAGGATCCGGTTGGCGAGTCCGAGGGAGTGGTCGGACTCGTGGATGACAAGCGGGACACGGCACAGCCAGGCGGCGACGCCGACAGGGACGGTGACGTAGCCGCCCTTGCTGAAGACGGCGTCGGGACGCTCGCGGCGCATGGCCCGCCAGGCGGCGCCAATGCCGCGCAGCACCGTGAAGGGCATCGTCAGGTTGCTCCACGAGCCGTAGCGCTTCAGGCCGGCGGAAGGTACAGAGCAGAAACGGATTCCTGCGTTCTCGGCGTACTCGTGCTCGATACTTCCGTACCGGCCGAAGAACACGAGTTCGTCCACGCCCTGCGAGGAGAGCTGGGCGGCGACGGAAAGAGCGGGGACGACGTGCCCGGCGCTTCCGCCTCCGGTGATCGCAATTTTCATCAATACCGTTTCCGGGTTCGCGTGACAGGTGTGAAGGTGGCTGATTCGCTTCAGCCGGTGCCCCGCACCCTGGCACGGTCGATGACCGCGCGCGGTGCCGGGCTCCGGCTGAGTTGGTCGGGCCGGCCGGACTCGAACCAGGCTCCTCGGCAACACTTTTGCCGTGCTCCACCACTTGAGCTACGACCCGTTTACTGTGGTGCGCCTTACGCTAGGGGCCGCCGTATCCGGGCGTCAACCGGATCGTATGAATACGGCGGCGTTTTCCGCCATCGCTCAAATGCGTGAATGCACGAGGCTTTTATCGACATGCGAGCATGCCGAATAGCGTAGCCGTAACGGGTGTTTCGGTGACGCTATTCCCAGCGGGCCGGGCGGCGCCTTAGGGGTTATCCGGCGGTGGTGGCCTCGGGAATGTGGCTGGATTGAGTGATGGTGGTACGTCCGGTCCAGCGGCTGATGACTTCGACCTCCTCGGCGGGTCGGTCGGGGGAGAGTACGGCGGCGTGCGGCAGGCCCAGCAGGCGTGCGTAGCGGAGCTTCTCCCCGGCGGGCAGCGGCCGGTCGTCGACGAAGAGGCTCACGCCACGGGCGGTGAGGTCTTCCACGAGCCGGTCGGTGCGCTCGCGCATCTCTGGCTGGTCGGCGCGCAGTACGGCGAGGTGGATGTCGGCCGGCCCGGTGCCGGGCTTCCAGCGCAGGCCGTGGTGGTCGCGGTGGAGGTCGGCTGCGGTCTGCATGCAGCGGGTGATGCCGATGCCGGAGCAGGCCATCCAGGGGACGGCCTGGCGTCCGGTGTGATCGGTGAAACCGAGCTTCATCGGCTGGGAGTACTGGGTGCCGAGCTCGAAGACGTGAGCGACTTCGACGGCGCGGACGGCGCGGTGGGTTCCAGGACAGAGGGCGCAGAAGCTGCCGTCCGAGGCTGCGGCGAGGTCGCGGCCTCGGGGGGTGAGGGCGCGCAGGTGCTGGTCCCCGTGCCAGGTCACGCCGCTGCGCAGCCCTTCGCGGCCGTCCGAGATCGCGAACTCGTCCAGGTCTGCGACGGACCAGTCGAACAGCAGGAGGGTGTCGGGGCTGTCCGCGGCATCCCACGGGGTGAGGGTCCCGGCCTCCTTGCCGAGGACGCCCGGTAGGTCCT
The DNA here is from genome assembly GCF_053591515.1 of Streptomyces sp. NPDC003011. NCBI lineage: Bacteria > Bacillati > Actinomycetota > Actinomycetes > Kitasatosporales > Streptomycetaceae > Streptomyces > Streptomyces sp. NPDC003011. The sequence continues at coordinate 90,852 of NZ_JBSFTY010000029.1, read as the reverse complement.
GCGGCTCCAGCAGGGCGACGCGCGAGGCGCCGGTGGCGGCGGCGACCTTGCGGGCGCTGACCTTCAGGTCGGAGCGGACGGCCACAGCGGCCGGCTGGATGTGGCCGTCGGGGTGGGTGAGGACGAAGGCGATTACGTTGACGACGGGCGTGACGGACGATGGTGCGGGCCGCGCGGGCGTGACGTCGCCGTCGCCGCGGTTGCCGCAGCGGTCGCAGGCGACGATGGTGCTCTGCCCAGCGTCGGACAGCACCAGGTGCTCGGTGCTGGGACCGGCGGAGATGGCGCCTCCGTCAGCCGGGGCCTGGAAAACCCCGCTCAGTCCCATGCCGGTCAGGGCTGCGGTGCAGGCGTCGTTGAGGAAGGCCACCGACTCGCGCATGCCATCGGCGGACACGTCGAAGGTGTAGGCGTCAGCCATGGTGAATTCCCGGCCGCGCATCAGCCCGCCACGCGGGGAGAGTTCGTCCCGGAACTTGCTCGTCGACAGGAAGAGCCGCACGGGCAGGTCCCGGAAGGAGCGCAGGTGCTCTCGGACCGTGGCGGCCGCGATCTCCTCCGAGGTCGGCGCGAGGCACATCTCCTCGCCGCCGGAGCTGCGCACCGTCAACAGAGCGCCCTCGCGCTGATAGGCCTCCCACCGGCCGGTCTCCTCCCACAGCCGGCGGCTCTGCAGGGTGGGGGCGGCGAAGGTGAGCCCGCCGCGCTCCTCGAACGCTTGGCGGACGATCACGGACATCCGATCGTGGACCCGCAGGCCGAGCGGCAGCAGGGTGTGGACGCCGGTGGCATCGGTCCGGGAGATCAGGCCCAGGTGGTACAGCAGGTCGAGGGTGGGATCGGTGGCCTCGCCCGCCCTGCGGCGGACGGGAGGCCACAGCCGGCTGGCGTGCAGGGCAGTGGTGGATGTCATCGGCGCCCCTTGATTGCGGTCTGGGACAGGCAGGTCAGCTCTGCGCTGGTGTTGGCGATGTCGTGCCGGCGGGCGTTGGCCGCGGCCGCACCGTGCAGGTCCTGGCGCAGCGCCTCGTCGGTGGCCACGCGGTCGATGAGTGCGGCGAGCGCCGGCGCGTCACCGGGCCGGTAGGCCATGCCGCCGTCGCCGAGGGTGTAGTCCAGGCCGGGCAGGTCGCCGTAGAGGACGGGCAAGCCGTGAGCCTGGGCTTCAACGGCGACCAGACCGAAAGCCTCCAGCTGGCGGGTGGTGAACACCAGCGCGTCGAATCCGGCGAACCGCGCCCACAGCTCCTCGCGCGGCAGGAACGGCTCGAAGGTGACCCGCTCACCCAGGCCGAGACGTTGGGTGCGCTCCTTGAGGAGCGGGAGCTCGCTGCCGCTGCCGATCACGGTGAGGTGGTGCTCGTCCTGGGTGAGGGCGAGGGCTTCGATCGCGGTGATGGTGGACTTGTTGGCGTCCAGGCGGCCGGCGTGCAGAAGGTCCAGCCGGTGCCCGGGTCGGGGCGCGGCGGTCGGCTCGGATGGGAGCGGTACGCCCCAGGGGACGGCGGTCAGCCGGTCGGTGTAGGCGTGGTGGGTGAGCCGGTCCACCTCAAAGCCCATGGCCGTGTTCGGGACGACCACCGTGGTGCTGGCGGCCACGATCTCGGTGAGGACCTCACGGGCCTGCTCGCTTTCGGCGGCGGCGATGACGTCGGTCCCGTGCGCGACGGACACCATGGGTGTGGTGCCGGCCGCGCGGGCGAACGCGAGCGCGAGACCGAACCCGAGGTGCTGGGCGTGGATGAGGTCGGGCCGGTGCGCGCCGATGAGGTCGGCAACCTCGCCGGTCAGCTCGGCTGCGTAGGCGCCGAAGCCCGGGCCGTAGGGCTGTTTGTCGGCAGCGAGCAGGGCCGTCTCGGGGAAGTTGTGCTTCCAGGTGCCGGTGCCGGGCAGGCCCAGGTACAGCACCCGGAAGTCGTCGGTGAGCCGCTGGTAGACGTCACTGCACCAGATGGTCGAGCCGCACGAGGGCTCCATCGGCAGGTCGATCCCGGTAAGGATCAGCGGGTAGGTCATGCCGCACTTCCCTTCTCGGCGCGCGGGAGATAGGCGTCGAACGAGGTACGCAGCAGCGCGGCGGTGCCAGCCCACCCCAGGGCGCACACCGTGTCGATGACGGACAGACCCGTGACGAACTCCTGGCGGGGCCACGCCTGGACGTAGGGCGGGTGCCGGTCGGCGAATTCGTTCCACCGCACCGAAACCCCGTGGCGTGCCAGCTCGCCGGTGTCGAGGTAGCCGCGGGTGCCGGATCCGGCCCACAGCACCGTCTCTCCGGCGGCCGCGCAGATCTGGGCCAGCCGATCGGTCTTGCCGTCTGCCCTGATCTTCATCTGGGAGGTGCGCAGCAGACGCGCCCGGGAGCCGAGCGCGGTGGCGAGGGCGGTGATCAGGCCGATGTTGAGGTCTGCCAGGTATCGGTGGCCGGCGGTCAGCGCCGGACGCAGCACGTTCAGGGCCTCGTCGAGGTAGGCGGTGCGGGCGTAGGCGAGGCGGATCTGGCGCAGCATGGTCCCGGGGTCGAAGGAGGGCGCGATCCGGGTGTCCTTGATGAGCTGGCCGCTCTCACGGACGACCGGCACGGTCAGCCAGGCGAGGCCGTCCGCGGTCTTGATGCGGTTGCGGTTCTGCCAGCCGCCCTGGGTGTACTGCACGTCGTCGTAGAAGGCGATCGTGTCGCAGCCGAGCAGGGCCTCGCAGAATCCCAACCACGGGGCAAAGGGCGGCTGTTCGATGTAGATCATGGTCACGGCCGGGCGTCCTCTCGCGAGGGAGCGAAGGTGAGCGTGAGCAGCGTGCTTTCGAAGGCCTCGAAGGCGCGCCCCGTGGACGCGGCCGCGGGGCGCAGGGACCATCCGGCCCGGGCGGCGCGGTGGCGGGTGTACTCCTCGCTCAGGTACCAGCGCCCGCCCTGGCTGTGGTGCGCGTCCAGGGCGCGGATCTTGTCGTCGACGACGTCGGTGATGTCGACGAGGACGGTCGGGCTGAAGCCGGAGCGGGGGGCGTGAGGTTCGCCGTGGAGGACCGTGTGGCAGGTCGGCACCCGAGTGGCGGCGTTCGCGGCGGCTGCGGCGACCGCCAGGTGGTCCTGGTGGTCGTTGGCCGCTCGCGGACTGTGGGTGATGAGCAACGTGCACCCAAGCCGGTTCAACTCGGCCTCCACCAGGGAGATCAGGTGGAGGTCGGCCACCAGCGCGCCGTCGGTCAGGTGAAGGAAGACCACGTCGATGCCGGTGTCCTGCCAGGCGGCGGTGACCTCCTTCTCCCGCTCGCCCTCGGTGAGTTGACGGCCTGCGCCGGCATCGGCGACCGATACGCCGTTCGCGCCATGGGTGACGACGACGACCGACACCATCGCACCGGCCTCGCGAGCCCGGCGCAGCGTGCCGTAGCACAGCAGCTCGGCGTCGTCCGGATGGGCGACCACGGCGACCACTCGTTCCACCGACCCGCCGCAGGAGGCGATGGACACGGGCGTCACCGGGCCTCGAAATCGCGGTGGGCCAGCGACGGCCGCGGACCCTCGGACCCCTGGTACTTCCCGTCGTAGAGGACGATCTCCCCCTGCGGAACCCAGAAGGTGACCTGCCCAATGAGCAGCCCCGGATAGATCTTTACGCGCTGCACGGCGTGCAGTTGCAGGGTGAGCTGCCCGTAGGAGCCGATGTCGATGAGGTCAGCGGTGCAGTGGACGAACAGTCCCAGGCGTGCGATCGACGAGCGGGCGCGGATGATCGGCACATAGGAGTCGCTGCCGATCTTCTCGCGGGTGGAGGCCAGGTAGATGCGGTCGGGCTCCAGCACCATGCCCTCACCGGGGATGGTGTGCTCCTCGAACGGGTTCTCGCGGGCGCAGTCGAGGACCGGGGAGGTGTACCAGCCGATGCGCTCGCTCAGGTGGAAGTCGTAGGAGTTCGGCTGGAGTCGTTGCTGGTCGTAGGGAGCGATCTGGATCGCCCCCACTTTGACCTGCGCTGCGATCTCGGGACCGGTGAGGATCATGCGGCGGCCTCCCGCCGGGCGGGGGCCGCGCCGAGGCCGGCGGCCGCACGCGGGGAGCATGCGGTGGGCTCGCTGATTCCGCCGTAGAGCCCGTCGTAGGGCAGGCGGGCGCCGACCGGTTTCCAGAAGCTCACCTGGCCGATCCGCATGTGCGGGTAGACCCGCAGGGGCTGGACGACCTTGATCTCCAGGGTCCACCGGTGGGCGGAGCCGAGGTTGCCGAGGTCGGCGGAGATCTGCAGGAACATGCCCAGTCGGCCGAGCGAGGACCGGCCGATCAGGCTCGTCACGTACTCGTTGCCGCCGACGGTCTCCACCGTCGCGCCCAGGTATACGACTCCTGGACGCAGGACGTACCCCTCGTCCGGTAGTTCGATGACGGCTGTTTCGGCCGGGCGCGTGGGGTCGGTCGGATCGCTCGTGACCTGCTTCAGCGTCCTGCCCAGGTGGTAGTTGTAGCTGTTGGGGTTCAGCAGATCCGCGTCGAACGGGACGATGGTGATCTGTCCGGCCTCGACCGACGCATGGATCGCGGAGCCTGTGAGGATCATCGCGTCCCTCCCCGTGCTCCCGCGCCGACGTACGTCTGCCGCAGCAACCGCCGCTCGGCGGCTTCGTACCTGTCCTGACCTTCGCCGAGCGGCATCCGGCCGTGCGCGTAGCGGTGCTGGTCGAAGACGAGCAGGTCGCCCGGCATCAGACGGACGGTCGTGCGGCAGGCGACGACGGCGTCGACGAACCGGCCGAATGCTGCGGCGGCCTTCTGGGGTTCTTTGGCGTCGAAGAGTTCGCCGCGCTCGAGGTGCGGGTGCATCTTGGCGGTGAACCGGATCGGCGCACTGCCGTTGATGCGCTCCGGCAGGACGGGGAAGCGCTCCAGGCTCTCGCCGACGCCGTGTACGTCCTGGTCAGCGAAGTACGAGAAGACCGGCTGGGCCAGGATCACGCGGTCGGTGTCCGACAGGGTGTCGGCAGCCTCCCAGAGGTCGGACAGCGCCGACGCCCCGCCGCCCAAGGGGTCTTCGCGGACGCAGTACAGGGCGATGTAGCGAGGGAGGCGGTCGCGATCGACCAGGTCGACGTGGAGCCGGTTCTCGCCGACGCCGTGCGTGCGCCCGGGGTCGGCGGACAGGCGGACCGACAGGTCGCTCCAGCAGCCGTCGTCCGGGTACACGGACAGGACGGGGCCGAGGCTGGAGAGCAGGCTCAGGCCGAGTTCCAGGTTCAGCGTGTGGTCCTGTCCCTCGAACCGGACCAGGGCTCGGCCGTCGCCCGGGCCGGTGACGGCGTCGGCGAGCTGGCAGGGTGCGTGCGGGCCGCTGGTCAGCTCGCGGCCATTCAGGGTCAGCACATCACTCATGAGGACTCCGAACGAGATCGGTGAGGGCGTCGCGCAGGGCGCGTGGGGGATGGACGCGGCGGGCGGGCAAGCCGAGACGGTCGGCGACATAGCCGGTGGTCGCGACCGTGCCCGCGCCCGGGGCACGGTCGGTGGCGGCGACGAGTTCCTCGCCGACGGCGTGAGCCCGGGCCGTCAGGTCGTCGAGCGTCCAGGCGGCGTCCAGGACGACGAGGTCACTGTCGAACGGGGCGCAGGCCATCAAGTCCTGACGGGTCACGGTCTGCGGCAGGCCGCGGCGCAGGGTGTAGAGGTTGAGCACGAACGTCTGTGCTCCGAGGGTGCGGCGGGCCTGTTCGGCGACGCTGCGCGCGACGTCGCGACGGGCCGCAAGCGGCGCGTCCAGGGTGCCGAGCAGCTCGTTGCCCCAAGCCGCGTACGCCTCGAGGTCGGCCTCCAGGCCGTCGCCGGACGGTGCAGAGTGCGGACTGGTCTCCTGGGTGACGCGGTGGGAGCCGGACGGATCGAGGGCCAGGCGCAGCAGCCCCGCTCCGCCCGCTGGCGGCTTCGCGACGTGTCGGCCGGCCTCCGTCCAGTGCGACCACGGCGAGTGGCAGTGGGCGGCCACGACCACCTGCAGCGGCCAGTCGGCCACCTGATCGGCGACGTCGGCGAGGAAACCTGTGTGGCTGACCCCGATGACGATGTCGGCGCCGGCCTTCCGCAGCCGGGCCGCCTCCGCGCCGATCAGTTCCGCGGTCGGGTCGCAGTACGTGAAGTCGGCCCGCTCCGGTTCCGGGATCGTCTCGAAGGCCTGGCGCCCCAGATAGCCGACGACGCCCAGACGGTGCGCGCCCCGCTCCAGGGTCAGTCCGCTGGCCCAGCGACCCGCAAACGCGGCAGGGGGGCGCAGGTTGGCGCAGATCACGGGAGGGAAGCGATCCGGAGCCCTCAGCCGCATCAGGTCGGGAAGGTCGTGGTTGCCCGGCACGACGGCGTCGTACAGCTCCGACAGGAGCCGCTCCTCGACCCGTCCCTGGGAGAAGGCGTGGAAGGCGCTGCCGGAGAAGAAGTCCCCGGCGTCGACGGCCACGGCGCCGTTCGCCCTCGCCGACCGCACGGCGGCAAGCGCGGCGCGGCCCTCGGGGAGAGCCGAGTGGAAGCAGCCGGTGGCGATCACTTCGAGCACGGCCGGGTCCTCTCGATCGCCACCACGCGCAGGACCGTCGGCGCCGGCGGGTAGAAGTCGGCCCGCGCGATGCCGTCCACCTCCTCAACCCGCAGGCCAGCAGTTCCGTCGACTGCCAGCTGCTCGGCGCCGAGGATCGGCATCACCACCAGGCCGCGCGCCAGCCGCGGCGAGCCGAACACGTGGCGGACCAGGGCGACGGCCAACTCCGGGGCGAACGGCATGATCGACACCAGCGTGCTGCCGGGCTCCAGGCCCTGGTCGAGGTCGACGTGGCGGACGTCGTCGATCGTGATCCGGGCGCGGTCGCCGAACTCGCCGAGACGCTGCTCCAGTTGGTGCTGCAGCCGGTGGTCCTTCTCCACCGCCCAGATGCGGCAGCCTGCCGCGCCGATCGTCGCGGACAGCGTGCCCAGTCCCGCGCCGACCTCGAGGACTTGGCCTCCGTTCGGTATCTGCGCCCGCTCCAGGAGACGGCGAGCTGATTCGGGCGACCTCAGGAAGTGCTGACCCAGGTCCGCGCGTACCTGGAATCCGCTGGCCGCGAAGTCGTCGGCCAAGGTCGGGGCTGTGCCGAGGAGCGGTGACTGATGCATCACTGAGTTCCCTTCACGATGCATGCACGCGACGCCGGTGTCCGGCGTACTACTGATGGAGAGAAGCCCTCAGCCCTGGGTGTTGGCCCAGACCGCCCTGGGGGGTCAACGCCCGATCGCTGGGGTGACCGAGTGTCGGTCAACTGTGCGGACCTCAGAAGGAGTTGACGGTCATCCCCCGGTAATCCCGGCTGGCTCGCGGCTACAGTCACTGCAGGCACCGGTGATTGGATGACAGCGTGGCCGAGAAGACACACCCGCTGGCGCAGGCCCGGAAAGCGATCGGGCTGAATCAAGTTGAATTCGCCCGGGAGATCCGCCGGGCCGCCGAGCGCCGCGGCCTGAGATCGGGTGCGACCAAGCAACGCGTCTACAAGTGGGAGACAGAGGGCGTCACGCCCGATGCCGACTCGCAGGCCTACATCGCCGAGGCATTGGGGGTCCCTGCCGCAGCGGTGGATCCCCGCTCGTGGCCGCACTGGCTGCCGGGCACCGGCGGCATGGTGATCCCCCTCGGTCCAGCCACCCCGGTGCCAGCCCTCCGAGAGGCATTGCGAACAACCATGGAACGCTCCCGCCGCACCTTCCTGACCACGATCTCCGGCAGTGCCCTGGTCACACTGGCCAGCACCTGGGCATCGACCGACTCCCAGGCCCTGACGAGCGAGTCGGTGCACGGCACCAAAGCGGTCGGGGAGGAAGTGGTCGCCCTGCTCGAAGAGACCAGCGCCCGACTGACCGTTCAGGCAACCGAGCAGCGCCAGCACACCGCACCCCTGATTGACACGCTCCTGACCACGGTCACCGACATCATCGAAGGCAGCCGGTACAACCGGGCGGTCAAACTGCGCCTCCACGCACTCGCCGCGAGTCTCAGCCAGACCGTGGGCTGGCACCGGTTCGACTACGGACTGCATGCCGAGGCGAGCCAGTACTGGATCGCCGGCCTGCACAGCGCTCACACCGGGGGCGACCGCGACATGGGCGCCGCTCTGCTCGGCGACCTCGCCTACCAGGCCTGCTGGCGGGACGACCCGCGCACGGCCGCCGGCATTCTCGAACGAGCCCTTTCCGGGACCCTGCACCCAGCTGCCCAGTCCCTGCTCCAACTCCGCCTCGCGCGGGCCCTGGCTGCGCAGGGCGAGCGGCGCGCCGCCCTGCGGGCCCTCACGGCAGCCGAGTGTCTTCTCGACGCCTCGTCCGGGGAGCCCAAGCCGGCGTGGTGCGCGTGGATGTCCGAAGCCGACCTGGCCGTCGACTCGGGCCAAGCCCTGCTGGACCTTGGCGACACCCGCCGCGCCCACCACCTCATCCGCGAAGGCCAGAAGCTGCTGCCGCCCAGCCGCGACAAGACCCGTGTCGTCTTCCGCGCCTACGAGGCCCGCAGCCACCTTGGCTTGGGAGAACCCGAACGCGCGGCGGCGGCCGCGATGGAAGCACTTCAGGTCGCCCAGCGCATCGGCGCCCCGCGGTGCGTCAGCCTCGTCCGCGAGCTCGTTCCGTCCTTCGAGTCGTTCCCCCGAGCCCAGGGTGTCGGCGAGCTGCTGGAACAGATTGCGGCGTAACGCGCCTCGCGCGTCTCCGCGTGATTGAGCGGTGCCGCCGGCCCGCCTTGTTCCCCTACGAAGCGAGCCGCCGCCCGCTCCCGCGATGGCGGCCGGGTGCCTGGCCCCCGAGTTCTGCGCACAATCGCCACGCTCGAGGGTGCGCAGAGTGGTCCCCGTGGCAGAGGCATAGGTTCCCCGTAGCTGGAAGGGCTCCGCAGCGCCCTGGCCGAAGGAGGCGCTGGCCCTGTCGTCCCGCGCCTGTTCGAGAGCAAGGCCGTTCTCGGTACACACGTTTCCCCCCGGGCTGCGATGGCTGCCGGATGGAGCGGCCGCTGATGTCGGCCGCCTCCCGCCAAACCAGCACAGCGCGCAGCGTCCCGTCGGCGGCAGTGACACCGGGCGTGAACGTTGTGAGAGTTGGCCACTCGCCGTGAGAATGCGTGATGCGGAGGGCCTAGGTCCGCAACACAGGGATTAGCGGTTGTCTTCACAACCCCATATCCCCTATGCTCCCGTCATCAGCGGCGAGGCGGGTTCGCATGCCTTCCCCGCGCAGGACGATCGGACGGTTCGTCTTGCGCCGTCGCCCCCGATGCGGCGTATGGACCGCGAGGGCAGGCCCGGCCGAATGCCCGGCGTCGCGGCCACCCGACCCCACACCCGGAGCCGTTGGCCGGGGCGGCGCTGCCCGTTGATGCGACCGCCCCGGCCAGCCTTCGTGGCAATCACTTCATCAGCCACCACTTGGGAGGTCCACATGATCACCACCCAGCAGTGTGCCCAGGACCGCGCCGGAAACCTGGGGATGGCCATCTGGTTGAGCCTCTTGCCGCACGCCGATCTGCCCGAGCCCAACCGGTACCGCAGCAACGACAACGCTCCCGATGTCGACTGCCGTCCGACCGAGGTCACCGAAGCCGCGGAACTCAGCCCCGGCGACCTGATCCTTGCCCCCGTCACCATGGGCAGGGAGAGGGAGCTGGACACCAACCGGCTCTTCGCCTTCCATTCCATCCGGGAGGCCGTCCGGCGGCGCGAGAGTGCAGTACGTCTCGTCGAGTCCGTCAGCGCCCAGTCGATCAAGGTGTACGAGCATCTGCACATTCCGTTGGGCGGCTGGGCATCGTGCGACCCAGAACGCTTCGGCCAGCCTGCGGACTTCGCCCGCGAGACCACTCGGTACGCCGTCCCCGCGCAGACGCGCCGGATCGCCCGGATCGGCTGCCTCGACGAGTTCCTGCCCCGTTTGCAGGCGCACCCCGACTACGCGGACTGGGTGGCCGCCTACGCCGAGTGCGAGCGGCAGCAGGAGGCGGCGCAGGCTGAGGCGCGCCGCATCCACGAGGCCAACCAGGCCGCGCTTGCCCCGCTCAAGGCCGCCGCCGACCGCCTGACGGAGATCGCCGCAGAGGAACTGGTCACGGTCCGGGCGGGCTACGGCGCAGAGCCCTCGGTCGAGGCGGTGAATACCTGGCTCAGGGAGAACGGCCGCCTGCGCACCTACGTGTCCGGCCTCATCCGGGTGAAGGGGCTGAGCGTCAGCGAGGGCCTGGAGATCGAGCAGCTTCTGACCGCCCTCGGCTACCCCGCCTGAACGCCCGGCCCGACCTCACCCGGACGGCGGGGGTCGGGCCTGCCCCAACTACCAGCACACCAAAGGAGGTTCATGAGTCTCCCAACGGCAGACGAGGACCGGATCGCCCGTCTGGTCCTGTCCCAGGCGCTCGGCCACCGGGCCGAGGATGGGTTGCTCACCGGCCGGGAACCGTCCGCTCTCCTGCAGAGCGCCGACGATGTCTCCTGGCTCGGCGTGCGCGGCCGCCGGCTCTTCGGCCGCATCGCGGCGGTCGACGGCAGGGGAATTCTGGCGCGAGCTGCTGGCAGCGGAGCGCGCTTCATCGTTCCGGCCGACGACGAGTTCCCCGACCAGTTGCGGGACCTGAACGCCTCCCGCCCCCTCGGATTGTGGGTGAGGGGCGACGCCTCGCTGGCCGAGCTCGTGCGTGGCTCGTACGCCTTCGTGAGCCCGACCATCATGTCGGAGCGCGGCACCGCCACGGCCGAGGACCTCGGGGCCGGGCTGGCGCGAGCCGGTCGTACGGTCATCACCCATCTGGGCCGGGCAACGATTCCCCCGTCGCTGCGCGGGGCGTTGTCCGAGGGCGGGCGGGTCATAGCCGTGCTGCGTCACGGTCTCGATGACATCGGCGGACAGACCACAGCGGACTATGCGGCCGCCGTTCAGAGCATCCTGGCCCACGGCGGTCTGGTGGTCAGCGCCGCCCCGTGGAAAGCCGGAGCGTACGACGACATGCACGCCGAACGGGCCCGCCGCTGGCGCGTCATGACCGCGCTCGCCGTCAACGTTCTCGTCGTCGAGGGCAACCGGCGTCAGCTCCCGGTGTGGACGAGCGCCTTGCGTCGCACCTGGCTCGCTGTCCCGGGCAAGAGCACGGCCTACCTGGCGGACCTGCCCAACTACCTGCTCCAGCAAGGACACGCCGACCGCGTGCGCACGCTCACCGACGTCTTCAGCCCGCTGCCGGAGCAGATCCAGACCCCTCACCCCCGCCTCACAGACCCCGATGAGGACTGGCGTAAGAGCGCCGTTGCGGCATGGATGTCCGCAGCCCGCGCCCGGGGCATCAGCCCGACCTCGGTGGATGCCGAGAGCTGGGACGATGACCACGCCGGGACCGTCCGCATCGGCCCGGACTCGTTCGACCTCCGATCTGACCAGTTCGCCGTCCGAGCCGTTCCCCAGGAACCACTGGAGACCGGCGACCACTCCGGCTGCTACCAACCCCACCGGGGCGCGGAGGGCGAATACGTCGACTGCGACGGGCGCGCCCTATAGCCAGAAACAGGGTTGTGTATCCAACTCTCTTTCTCTAGGGTGGGTGTCGTCCCGCAGGTGGGTCGCCGGGCCGTTCGCAGGCCCGGCGACCCGCTCAGTTCTCCACCACGGACCCGGGAGGCCCCCGATGACTGCCTACGGCCCGCTCCCGTCCACTGTCATTGCCGTCGACCCGCCCGGTTGTGGCTGCACCGAGTGCATGACGGGCGAGTACGTGCCCTTGCACCGCGCCACGCCGGACCAGGTTGCCTCGCTCCTCAACGGCAAGCTCCACAACAACCTTCACTCCGGCACCAAGTTGCTCGTGAATGTCGTCTACGAGTTCCTGAGCCCCGGCGGCACCCTGACCGTCCAGACGGTCGTCGTCACGTTCCACAACGAGTACGACGACCGGTACAGCGCGCTGTCCTGGGAGCTGACCGCCGACCAACTTCCCACCGGCTGACGAGTCCCGCACCATCCTCTGCTGCACCGGTGCCTCGGGCGCGATCAGCCCAGCGTTCACCGCCCCCGTCTGCGGACGGCGCCTCTGTGATCTGTCCACCCCGTTGGGGCCCGGCTGACGAAGCCGGGCCCCAACGCTGTCCAGCGACTCCTGCCGTGAAGGGAGACTGGCGTGGCGCCACTCTCACTCGCACAGCTCGAACGACACCTGCTGGCAGCGGCCGACCTGCTGCGCGGCCCGCTCAGCGCCCACGAATACCAGAACTATCTGCTGCCGCTGCTGTTCCTGAAGCACGCCAGCGACGAGTACGACGCCACACGGACCCGGATCAAGGCGGCCGCCACCGCGCAGGGAAGCAGTCCGGAACAGGCGGCGGACTTCGCCGACTCCCCGGCCGCCCACGAACGCGCGGGCAGCCTGTACGTCCCGCCGGCCGCACGCTGGGGTCACCTGGCAGGCGCTGCCGACCGCATCGCGGAGAGCCGCCTTGCCCCCGCCCTGGCCGCGATGGCCACCGCTCACCCCCAGCTCACCGACGCGTTCGCCCACCTGGACTTCACCAAGATCGGAGGCCGCGAGGGCGCGCACGCAGACCGACGGCTGCGCGCGCTCATCGACCACTTCTCCGCCGTCCCCCTGCACAAGGCCGCCCTCGCGTACCCGGACATGATCGGAGCCGCGTACGAGACGCTCCTGGGGAACTTCTCCTCCGCGTCGGCGGGGGGCGAGTTCTACACCCCCGGACCGGTGGTCCAGTTGATGACCGAACTGGCCCGCCCCGCCGCCGACGCCCGCGTCTACGACCCCTGCGTGGGTTCCGGCGGGATGCTCATCCAGGCCGCCCAGTACGTCACGGAACACAGCGGCGGCGTTGAACACCTGAAGCTCGCCGGGCAGGACACCAACCCGCGTACCACCGTGCTGGCCGCGATGAACCTGCTGCTGCACGGCGCCCGGCACTTCGACCTGCGCACCGGCGACACCCTGGCCGAACCGCAGCACGGCACCGACTTCGACCTCGTGCTGAGCAACCCGCCGTTCTCCATGGACTACTCCCGGGCCACCATCGCCGCCCCGTCAGAGCGCATGCCCTACGGGATGACGGCCGAGAAGGGCCGCGCCGACTGGATGTTCGTGCAGCACATGCTGTACTCCGTGCGCGGCCGCGGCGGCAGCGTCTTCACCGTGCTGCCCCACGGAGTTCTCTTCCGGGACGGCACGGAGGCCAAGATTCGCAGCGCGCTCCTGGAAGCGGATGTGATCGAGGCGGTCATCGCCCTGCCAGCAGGACTGTTCACGAACACGTCCGTTCCCGCCTGCGTCCTCGTCCTGAGGTCGCCGGGAGTGAAGCGTCCCGAGCTGCGGGGCCGGGTGCTGTTCATCAACGCCGACCGCGAGTACCGGGCGGAACGCGCCCGCAACGTGATGCTTCCGCAGCACATCGAGAAGGTGACGGCGGCCTTCCACGCCGCCGTCGACGTGAGCGGCTTCGCCCGCGTCGTCGATCGCCGCGAGCTGGCCGACAACGACGACAACCTCAACATCAGACGATATGTCGACAACAGCCCTCCGCCGGAGCCGCAGGACGTCCGCGCGCACCTGTACGGCGGCATGCCGCGCGCCGAGGTCGACGCTCATCAGCCGCTGCTTGAGGCGTACGGGCTGAGCGCCCACGATCTGTTCGTCGAGCGGCCGGACGATCCGGACTACCTCGACTTCCTCCCGGAGGGTGAGCGCCCCGACACCGCACGACTCAACGCCATGGTCGCGCCCCGGGAGACCGGCTTCCTCGCCGCCTTCACCACGTGGTGGGAAGGAGGCGCCGACGGGTTCGACACACTCGCCGGCCGCGACCGGTCCGCAGCCGGGCATGTGGGGGAAGTCCGGGAGAAGTTGCTCGCCTCGCTGCTGGCCCAGCTCACTGCGATCGGACCGCTGGACCGGCACGGGCTGGCCGGTGCCTTCGCCTCCTGGTGGCACGCGTCGCGCACCGACGTGTCCTGCCTGATGCACAACGGATATGCGGGACTGGTCGACGGGTGGCTGCAGGAGGTCCGAGGCCGTCTGGAGCCGATGCTGGACCCCGCGACCGGAAAAGCCCGTCGGCCATCGGCCGCCGAACGCCGCACCGTGTACGAGCACCCGGTAGTGGGTGCCCTGATACCCGGGTTCGCCGCCGAGCTCCGCGCGGCCGACAGCGCCGTGGCCGCAGCCGAGCCTCCTGACGGCGAGAGCGCGAACAGTGCTTCCAAGGCCCGACTGCGCAGCGCCCGGGCCCGGCTGAGCCAGTTGGAGGCCGATCTGTGCCCGCCGTCCGACGCGTTGCCAGGCGGGTCGCGTCTGGAACGCGAACGGTGGGCGCTGCGCTGCCTCGGCGGGGAACGCGACCTGGTCCACGGCGTGCTGCGCGACCGACTCAAGGCCGAACTCATGCACCAGCTGCAGCAGCGTCGCAGCCAGCTGCACGAGCGCTACCGGAAGTGGGAGGACAAGTACGCCGTCTCCTTGGCCGCGACGGAAGCGGAGTCGGCCGCCGCCCGCGCCAAGATGTGGGAAACGCTCCACGACATGGGGTACGCGGACTGATACCGGATCAAAACGGGGTGTTCCATTCGATATCCCTGTCGTTGGACCGGCGGTCGGTGCCGCATCATCAGCCATCCGTGGGGTGTCATCGGGTCGGAGGCACCCCACGGACCCGGCCCGCCCCCGGAGGAGGAGTACATGGGCCCTCGCCCCCCTTCCTCCCCGCCCGGCGCGCCGGACGGTTCGCCTCACCGTGTGCGGCTGGCCGGAACAGTGCTGCCGCTGACCTCGGTACGACGCGACCGGGCCCGGCTGGCCACGCTGTTCCGCAAGGCCCGCGCCGAGGACGGCTGCGCCTACTGCCTGTGCTGTCCCGGCCGAGATCTACGGCTGGTCATCCGCGTCCGGGACGGCCGCTACCACCTGGCCGGCTGGCCAGGAGAGGGCGACGAGCACGCGGCCGGCTGCGAGTTCCACAAGCTCGCCCCTGCCCTGTCCGGCCGGACCAGCTACGCCGAGGGCACCATCGTCGAGCGCCCGGACACGCTGAGCGTCCGCCTCAACCAGCCGCTGGCGCTGCGCCTCACCGGTGCCGTGCCCCCGCCAGCCGCCCCGGGAACGACGGACGCTGAAGGGCGGCGGGGGGTAGGCCTGCCAGGGGTCGCCCAGCTCCTGTGGGAGATCGCCGGACTCAATCACTGGACCCCCGACACCCCGCGGACGATCTGGAGCAGCTGCCATCGACGCGTGAGCAGCCACCTCCCGCACATCACGGTCAGCGGGGAATCCTTGGAGACGGTGCTCTACCTCGTGCCGCCGTTCCGGCGCGACACCGCCCCCTCCGCCGGTCAGGCGCTGGAGGCGTTCACTGAGCGGCTTGTGCCCGGCCCCCGAGTCGTTCGGCACGGTCTGGTGATGGGCGAGATCAAGGAGATCGGCCAGGCCCGCTACGGCCTTCAGATGTCCCTGCGGCACTTCCCCCGGCGGTTGTATCTGGACGACGCCCTCCTGGCGCGGCTGACCCGGTCCTACCCGCGCGCCCTGTCGGCTTCGGCGGCAGCAAGTCCCAAAGCACGACAGGTCGGACTCTTCGTCGTGGCCCGGTCGCCCGGCGGGCACCTGACCGTGGTCGACGGGTCGGTCATGCTCACCACGCGTGAGTACCTGCCCGCCGACTCTCTCCACGAAGTGACCATGGCGGAGGCCCTCACCGCCGGCGGCCTGCGCTTCCACAAGCCGCTGCGCTACGAGGGCACCGGCGTCTTCCCGGACTTCGTGATCAGCAATGCCGGGCGTGATCCGGTCTACGTCGAGGTGTACGGCGTGCGCGGACGGGAGGGATACGACTTCAGGCGCCGCCGAAAGCAGGAGCTCTACCGCGCATCCGGCATCCGGGTCATCGAATGGACCGTGTCGGAACCCATGCCGCCCCTGCCCGGCCCCGTCCTCGACGAAGAGCCCTGACTAAGGCTCGCCGACGCCCTGCCGACCGACGGCCAGACCGTGAGCGTGTCGCCGTCCAGGGTCACCCGATGGCGCGGGTAGGCGCCCTGAAGCTGCCTCAGCGCCCGTTGGTCGAACGTGCCACGCAGCACCAGCCAGCCGTTGCCCCGGTGTGCCTCCCGCGTTCCTTCCGGCCGGGGGTGGTTCGCCATCCTCGCTCGGCACAGCCGCCCGTACAGCGGGACGCGGCGCAGGAGGCCATACAGACGGGGGATTCGGCGCCAGAGAGTCACTTCGTACCGGCCTCGGGCCAGGCACAGCGGGCGAATCGGCTGAGGGCTGCCAGGACGAGCGCGCAGACGGCGGCGGACGCGAGTGGGATCGTGAAGCTGCCCGCGCCGTGGCCGGCGAGTGCGGTACCGGCGGCCAGCCCGACCCGAATGGCCGTCGACAGCCAGCCCACAGCCTCCGTCCCGGTGCCCGGAGGAGCCAGGTCTGTGAGCGAGAGACTGACGAGCGTGAGCAGAGGTACGAAGAGCAGGCCGGGAAGGAGCACCGCCAGGACCACGGTGAGCGCGCCGACGTCGCCGACGAGTGGCAGCCAGGACACGGCGAAGACCCCGGCGGCCACCGGCAGTTCCTGATGCCGCGGGAGCCGTGGGCGGTAGCGGACGAACAGCACGCCCCCGACGAGACCAGCGAGAGCGAAGCCGGCCGGCAGCGCTCCGGCCAGCCAGCCGTTGTCGTAGCGGGCGGCGGCCACGACGGCGGCGACGTCCAGCGCTCCCACGGTTCCCCCCAGGAACACCATCGCCAACAGCAGGAAGCGCATTGCCGACGGACGCAGCGGGCCGAGCCAGTCGGACGTACGCGGAGTCGGCGCCCACCTGCGGCACGCGGGGGCGGCGGCGAACGCGCACGACCCGATCAGCGTCAGGCCTGCGGCCGTGGCGAGCGCCGCACTCGGGGAGGCAGCCACGGACAACGAGATGGCCAGGACCGGCCCGAGGACGTACACGACCTCTTGCAGGGTGCTGTCCAGGGCGCAGGCGGCCCGGACGTGCGCGGCGTCCGGCATGATCCGGGGCCATAGCGTGCGAGTCGATCCCTCGAGCGGCGGGCACGCCATCCCCGCGACCACGATCAGTACGGCGGCCGGGACGCCGCCGCTGGAGCCCACGAAGGACAGGACGGCCAGAGTGGCCGCGGCCGCAGTTCCCCCCGCCACCACGGGCAGCCGGATCCCGCGCCGGTCCGCAAGGCGGCCGAGCGCTGGCTGCCCCACTCCGGGAGTGATGCTGTACAGCGCGGCGAGCACTCCCCCGACGGCGAGTGAGTGCGCGTCCAGGAGGATTGCGACGGGGACCATTCCCAGGGGCAGCCGCCCGAGCACCGCGGCGGTCGCCAGGAGGATGCAGCCGCGCTGACGCAGTACCGAGCTGAACGTCACTGGTTGTACGGGGTTCTGTGTCCGGTCCTCGAGCGCCGTCGTCGGCGGGGCCTCGCCGGCGTGCTCTGGTGCGGCTGATTGAAGCGCCATGCCCTGGACGCTAGGCAGCGTCCTCGGTCGAGCCAGCAGGCCGTTTATCCCCTTTCGGTGCTCCTTCGATCGGATGGTGGGTTTATGGGTGTCCCGACCTGTGGTGTCACCGGGAGTCGAAGCAGGCATACGCCGGCCGCCACCATCGGGACCCCCCGGACCTGCCGAGGGAATGAGATGGCGAATCCCATCGACTTCCCGTTCATTGGTGCCGGTGGACTGGCGAGGTCACCTTGAGCGCTGCACGCCAGGGCGTGCCTGCTGCTGTTGGACGGCGGCGGAAGCGGCCTGCCGGACGGAGGAGTCGCGGCGTGCCGTGGGCCGCGCAGGAGCCGCCGCGCGCGCCGGGCCAACTTGGGCCTTGGGTGCCCGGGCCGCGGTGACCTGCGCCGGCGGGGTCGGGCGCGTGCCCAGCCGCAGGACCTGCAGGGCGGGCCGAGGGTCCGGCCCCTCCGGGTCAGCGGGCACGAGCCGGAAAGCGATCCAGAAGCGGGCGGGCTCGGGACGCTCTTCACGCGGACGCTCCGGCAGGTGGGCGCCACGCACGGAGGTGATGTTGCGCCATCCCGGGTCGTGCTCGACGACGTCGAAGGGAAGCTTGCGCACATCGCTGACGTCGGGATGATCAGCCAACTGCCGTATGGGGCGGATGCGCGGGTCGTCCATGGAGATTTCGCCGCTCACCAGCTGCGCAATGCGGATGAGAGCCAGGCGCTGGACCTGTTTGGTCTCCGCGCCGTCGCGCCCTCGGAGTGCCTGGAGATCATGACCGGCCCTCTTCCAGTGCCGGTCTCCGCGGTAGCGGTCGCTCGGTGGCATGGGATCGGATGCGCCGACGTCAGCGACCGGCGGGCGGAGCGCCGTCGCCCATCACCAGGCGGGCGATGTCAGCCGTGCTCGTTTCGCCATCGTCCCCTTCCGCGGGCGACTCGGCGACCATCTGCGCAATCGTCCGGTCCTCGGTGGCGTCGACGGCCGCCTCCAGCAGGATGCGGTAGGTCGAAATGGGCAGCAGCACCGCCACGGCTTCCTGGTCCCCTATGAACACCGCACCCGCGTCCGGGTCTTGACACACCTGCGCGAGCAGGGATCGGAAGGTGGCGGCGACCAAGCCTGGCGAGTGGAGCGGAACAGATTCGGGCTCGGGCATGGGCTCACGCTAGGAACACCGCGCCCCGACCGAAGAGGCCGATTGACGGCAGCTTGCCCGGGTACCGACCCGAAAGCCCGACACCTCACCAAATAGCGGGTTGACAGAGCAACCTCGCCTTTGGACGCTTTTCACGGCAGCCAGGTGATCCGCCACCCGCCGAATACGGGGTTGACGGTGCAACTCTATTTGGGGATGCTCTGCCAAGCACGCTCTGAGCGCCCATCAGCTCCTGTCGGCTCCCCGAAGGCACCTCCAGGAACGAGACAAAGTCTCGCGGATCGTCCGACCGCCGACGCAGGCCAGCCCTCAGGCTGCCTTCGCCGATCGCGGTCGCGGGCCCTTCTTCCCGGACTCCCGACGGAGCCCGCCTGCGGCCGCGCCTGGGGCTACGGCTCCGGCCTGATCGGCTGCCACGCACGCGGCAACCACCGTGCGCCCGCCATCGCCGCCTCCACTCTCGCCGCCACCGTCTGAGCCCCGACCACCACACCCGAGAGACGAGACACCACCGTGATCACCTTCAAGAAGACCCGGGCCGGATCCGAACTGCACATGGGCGCGCTACTGCGTGACGCGCTGGCCCGTCAGGGCGTGAGCGTCCGTGTTGACCGGCCGTGGCCCTCCCTGCCGACTGAATACCTGGTGGCCGAAGCCCCCGACCGGCCGAGCGTGTGGATCACCGCCCACGACTGCAACGGCAGCACCCACTACGACACCCACCGGCGCGCCCTGATGGGAGTTACCGCCGTCGTCACCGACGAGCAGAACACCCGCTTCGTGTTCTGCGGACTGGACGCCGACACCGAGGCACGGCCAGCGGCGCAGGCCGAGGCATGCGCGGCAGCCGTCGCCGAGTTTTTCGGACTGCCGGTTCCAGCCCCGGAGCACCGGCGTTGTCTGCACTGCGGACGCAGTATCGAGTGGATCGAGGCCGACGGACAGGGTGCTTGGCACGACTCGTCCAACTGGATCGCGTGCGTGGACGGCGAGAGCCTGCATTCCCCGGAGCCGCTGTGCGGCTGGTGCGAGGACACCGGGCTTATCACCCTGTACGACGCTTCCACGGACGGGATCACCGGTCACCGGCCGTGCGACTCGGCTCCATGTGCCAAGCGCCGGAAGGAGTCCGCCGCGCGGCTCGCGCAGAAGCACACGGACCCGTTCACCGACGGAACGCAGGAGTTCGGGCCGCAGATCTGCGCCGAATGCCACTGGGGCGGCTTCGCCCCCAACGGCCAGCACACCCTGGGACGCCCCGATTACATGTGCACGGCCGACGGGTGCGGCCACACCGTCGCGCACGCCGATCTCACTAAGGGACTGACGGACGGCCAGAGCCTGACCGTGGTGGACGGGCGCCTGTACGTCGCCGAGCCCTACAGCGGCCCCCCTCTTCCCCCGTTCTAGCCCCCGCCGCCCCCGCCCCACGGCGCCAACCGGCGCCGGTGGGTGGCCGGTTCGACACCGGCCGGGCGCACCGAGCCCCCGCTCGTCACGGGATGACCCCCGACCACGGCAACCCGGAGGGAAACCAGCATGACCACGATCCGCAGCATCGTTCGGGAGACCGTCCGCCCGTCCTACACCCGCTACACCCCCACCAACGGCCGGAAGCCGGAAGGAACTCTTTACGGCGTTGACGGGTGGCTGTTCACGCTGCCCGGCGAGACGCTGGGCGGACGCCGGTACCCTCAGCGCGCCTACGCGGCCTATCAGGTGAGCGAACGCGGCATGCTGTTCTGGCAGGTGCGCGAAGTCGGGGGCGAACGACGGCAGGTCGGCAGCCACAGCACCAGCCGTAAGGGCGCCGTCGCCCTCGCGGTCGGCCACATCGCCACCCAGCGGGAAAAGTCCGCCGCGCGAGTGACAAAGGCGCCAGCAGCCGCCGACTCGGCATCGCGGGAGTGCGGGTCGGCGCACGGCAGCACCGAGGAGCAGGGCGGACCGCGCCAGCCGGTCGCACGCCTGAGCACGGATGAGCGGATAGCGCGGGCGCGTGCCGGGTGGGAGGCCATCCGCCCGCACTGGGCGGAAATCCGTATGGCGTACCCACTCACCGGGGGTGGCGCCTCTCTGCGCTTCCACGACCGCGAGGGACGCCCTACCGGCGATCTGATCACCTTGACCAGCCGGGGCCGCGCCGGGGCGCCCAACGATCCGGCCGGTATCTACCTGTTGGAGATCACCAACGGGGCGATGACGGACGGACTGTTGATCGCAGCCGGGTGGCATCTTGCGCGCAAGGGTTACAACTACGCGCCCGGGGCCGCGTGGGCGCCCGAACCTCTGCGGGAGGTAGAAGCGAAGCAGTGGGCCGAGTGGGCGCCGCTGCTTCCCGACGGGCATCGCGAACCAGCGGCCGCCCGCGTCCCGCTGGTGATGACCGCCGACCACATCGCCTACCGAGATGCGCTGTACGGGCCGCCGCCGGCCCTTGAGGAGCGCGTCGCGCTGCCGGAGGGGATGAGCGCGCGGCCCAAGCAGCACGGCCGGTGGGAGATCTGCTTTCAAAACCGGATCTTCTTTGACCTGACGTGGCGGCCGGTCATCGGCGGGGAGCGGTGGACGGTGTGGACCAACCCGCACGCAACCAGGCAGCTGACCACGACGGACAACCCGGCGGACGCCGTGGCGGCGATCGTCGCACGTATCGCCGAGAGGGACGCCGCCCTCACCGCACGCCGCGCCAAGCGCGAGAGCTGAGGGGGCGCCGTGCACACGGTCACCGCCGCGCGTGTCCGGCTCGTACGCAGTACCGCATCGGAGCGCCGGACATCGAGTGCCGCTACCCCGTGATCATCGGCGCCGACCAGGCGCCCGCCCGGGCCCAACCCCACCCCGACCCATCTCAACCGAGGAGCCCTCTGTGTCTTCCCTCGCCCCGCGCCGCACCGCCGCGCACGAACTCCGCGTGACCGCCCAGGTCATCGCAGGCCTGCCGACGCAGCCCCACGCACCCGACCAGTGGACCGTCGTCTTCGCCGACTTCGGGCACGAGCTGCTCGTCCTCGGCACACTGCCCACACCCGACCCGCACTCGGAGCTCGCCGCCGCCCTGTTCGCCGTCCTCCACGGGCTGGACATGGCGTCATACGAGATGACCGCCGACAGCGCGGCCGCCGCCGAGCGTCGCGCCCGGGCCTACTTCGCAGCCGAGCGAGCCGGGGTCACGGCATGGGCCGACACCGCGATCCTCGCCCTGCCCGGCACCCCCATCCCCGCGGAGGACGCCCCGACCGCGTGGCGCATTCTCACCCACGCCTTCGCCTCGCGGGGTCTCACTCCGCACCACGACGACGACGCCGGGAACACCTGGCTGGTCGTTGGCCCGGACCGGGACTACCCGGGGGAGGGTGTCCCCCACGGTGTGCTCTACGTCTACAACCCCCACAGCGATGAGGGGGAGGAGGAGATCACCGTGGACCGGGCGCCCACCATCCCCTCCGACGAGTGGGTCGTGCTGGCCGGCGACGGCAACAGCGGCGAGAAGGAACTGATGAGGCGGCCCATCTCCCAGCTGGCCGACTGCATCGAGGTCATCGTCGCCCTGGTGGCCGGGGAACTGTGCCCCAACGGTCAGCCCCGCAGCGAGTGCACCGAGTCCGACCCGTGCGAGACCTGCTGGCAGGACCAGCACGACGAGGGCGACGTCATCGAAACCAGCCTCGGGCTTCAAGGCCTGCGGGACTGACCGGCACACAGCCCCACCGCGGGCGGGCGCGAATCCCCCGCCCGCGGCCGGGCCGGTGTCCGGCCCAGCAGGCTCCGGCCTCCGGCACCCCACCGAGGTGCGATGAGGGGTTGACTGAACAGCTCTATTTTCAGATGCTCTTCACGGCCCCAGTGAGCACCGGACGGGCCAACTCCCAGTCGCCATGTTCGAAACCCGTGCGCCATAGACGCCCGGGTCATCGCGACGCCCCAGTACGGCACCGTCGTTCCCAACAGCGAGCCGTCGCTGTGACCAACCGACGCCCTCCCTGGCACATCCGCTCCTGCCGTAGATGACACGCAGCCTTGTCGGACTTACGGAGACCCATGACGCTCATTGACCCTGCCGCGCTGCTCTCCACCACTTCCGGAGAGGCGGCATCCGTGACGTACGCGCACCCCGCCCCTCAACGCAGGGCATGGATCCGGGAGATCCTCAAACACGCCAGCGACAAGCCGAATCACCGCCGCTACGCCGCCGCCCTGGCCGACTACTGGGCAACCGCCACACCGGGAGACAAAAGCCGCGAACCCAGTCCTCAGGACCTCGGCCTCACGGGCGTGTCCTGGCCGGTCGAGTGCGCCCTGTCCACCGACTTCTCCCACATCCACCGCCCGCCGCGCGCCGAGGGCCACTACGGCAGCGAGTTCTCCCGCGAGTACATCGCCCTGCGCGAGAAGGCACGCCGCCGGCGCCGGTCCACCAAACAGACATCCGCCAGCAGCACGGACCACCCGCTCACCGCCGCGCTCACCCTCAAGGCCCCGCCCGTCACCGTCGTCGAGGTGGACCTCGTCACCCGGACCAAGGGACTGGTCACGATCAGAGGGACGGGCAAGAGCGGCACCATCCTCAACGACGCCGAACGCTACGGCGAACCGGGGGAGGGCTGGAGCGTCGAGGACGGAGACGGCAAGGTCCTGGCCACCCGGCTGCACGGCGCCCGCAAAGCGGCCATCGCCTGCGCCCGGGAGCAAGGAATCAGCGGCCGCGTCACCGTGGAGATCGACGAGGAATACCGCCGCACGGGCGCCCGCGACTGACGGACCCGCAGCCGGAGCGTCCTCTTCGGCTGCGACGGCCACCGTGGCGACCGGGCGGGGCAGGCCATCGAACACGCCTGCCCCGCCCGGTCACCCCACCCCCAAACAGAGGAGCCAGGCACCATGCCCAACGGAGAGAACCAGCCGACCATGTCGCCCCCCGATCACGTGGTCGAACTCGCCCGAAGCTTCGGAGAGCGAAAGGGGCCGATCGCCGACCTTGCGGCCGGAACCGTGCCCGCCTGCTTCGGGCGACTGCGGATCAAGCTGGCCGCTCTGCGAAAAGAGGCAATCGCGACAACCGCAGAGCTGTCGATGGGAGACGACCCCGACGATCCGCTCTTCAAGCTCGGTCAACAGGAGCTCGACGGGATCCTCTCCACGGTGACCAGCCTCGACGCATGGGTGCAGACCCAGCAATGCGTTCTCGCCGCATGCGAGTGCCGTGCGGACCGTCTGCTCCGGCAGTTGCTGACCGAGCGCGGCATTCCCGTGCAGAACGGCGTCTCCGCCAAGGCGAAGCGAGTGACCTGCCTCATTGCCGGAGACGCGGCCCCTGGAAGCCTCGTCGGGTACGTGATGGTGGAGCACCGCCAGAGCATCGACCACCTGGTGCAGCTACACGGCGGCTGGAGGGCCCGCACACGCTCGCAGGACGGCCAACTGACCCTGGTGTACCAGTCGCCCGGATATCCGACCGCCGACCTCCAGACCTACCGCGCGGACACGCTTGCCTGTGTCGAAGCCGTCGATGCCGCCCTCACCGCCCTGCACAACCACACCGAGCCCGAATATGGGGTTGACTGAACCACTCCATATCGGGATGCTCGTGACATCCCCCTCCACCGCGCCGACGGGTGCCGCAACCGCGGCACCCGTCGCCCGTGGGAGCACCACAGCCCCCACCGCAGAAGGGAAGGCCATGAGCCAGACCATCACCGCCCCCGCCGGTCACTGCATCGAGACCGACCACTACGGACGCAAGTACCTGTTCACTGGCGGGGACTTCATCGGCCGCCTCACCAGGGGCCGCACCCCGGACACCGTCGCCGCCTTCTCCGTCCGCGACAACTACCTGCCCCAGGACTGCGCCGACGACCAGGCCGCCGCCGACGCTCTCGTCACGGCGTTCAGCAGGCCCGTCCCGCATGAGGCCGGCGAGGTGCACCGCGAGACCTACCGCGACATCGAGTTCGTGATCACATTCAAGCCCGGCGGCTGCAGTGACGCGGACGATCAGGGACACCGCGACTCCTGGGCCGACAGCTACTCCGTCACCCACAACGGTCGAGGCGCCCCGTGCCCGAAGGGCAACCTGGCGACCATCATCAAGAAGGTGCGCGGCTGGACCGACACCTACCACGCCGACAACGAGTTGCTGCCGAAACTGCTGGAGTTGGTCGACGCCCGCCAGAGCATCGAGGGCATGCCCGGCTTCGACGGCGCCCCGAAGGAGGGCGACACGGCGTACGTGTGGGCGATGGGCCGCTTCCGCCGCGGCCTGGTCACGAAGGTCACCCAGAGTCGCGCGACCGTCTCGTACACCACGGCCTCGTCACAGGGCCGCGTGTTCCGCAAGGCCGACAAGTTCGACGCCCTGGCCACCGCCTGACGCACCACACGGGCCGTCCCGGCAGCTCCACCACGCCGGGACGGCCCGCCGGTACGACCGCCATCCCAGACAACGGAGGAGACACATGGACTCGTCGGCCTACACGTGGCAGGCCCTCGCCTGCACCGCATGCGACACCCCGGACGCCAGGTTCGTCCCGGGCGACAGCGACCGCCCCGACATCTTCGTGTGCACACGCTGCCCCACGTACAGGGACCCGAACGAGCTCGCGACGACGCTTGCGCCGCTCCAGGTGCTGGCCGTACACCGCGAGGCGCTCAGCATCGGCACGCCGCGTCCGCCCGAGGGACTGACGGCATACACGAAGGGCATCGTCGAACTCGCCGACACCAAGGGGCTCCGCCCCATGTGGCGGACCGGCAAGGCGCGGCACGAGCTGGTCCTGAGCTCGGCCGGACCGCACGGCCCGTCCGGATGCATCCTGGTGGGCGCCCGTACCGGGAAGGTACTCCGGGGCCAGATCACCCACGGCGCGGGTGGCTCGACCACCTCCGTCCAGGGCACCAACGAGGTTCGGACGCTGCTCGCCGCCCTCACGCAGTCCGCATGCCCGCCGTTCTGCCGCGCCAGCACCGTGGAGGCATGCCCCTCCAGCCACTGAAATATAGGGTTGACCAGACAACCCCTGTTAGGGATTCTCGTAGCTCACCGCCGCCACGCCGCCCGCCCGGGCCGCCCGACGCACCGGGCGGGCGGCCTTGACCACGGAGAGGGCACACCATGGTCACCCTCGCGCAGCTCGCCGCACGGACCGCCTACTACCAGAGCGAACACGCCACCCACCCCAGCGTCCCGCCCGGCGACCTCGCCCGTGTCACGGCAGTGGAAGCAACCACCACCGTGCGAGAGCACTTCGCCCGGGACGGCCGTCTGCGCAGCGTCGAGGCGGCACCCTACGGCGCGGTCATCCTCCGCCAGGCCGAGCGTTCCGTACGGTTCGAGCCCTGGCCCGACGCGATGCCCAAGCGACTGACCGCCCGGCAGGCCGACGACCTGGTCCTGCTTGGCCAGTCCGTCCAGAAGCCCCGTCTCGTGTTCGAAGCCAAGGGCCCGATCATCCACGCGGGCTTCACCCGCATCCCCCCGGCCGCCACCGAACGCCTGATCGAACACGGCTGGGTGGCCACCGACGGCCGGAACGACTCGGCCGTCGGCATCTCCCTCGCCGGCGTGGTCGCCCTGACATGGCGCCACTGCAAGACCACCAACGTGCCCGCCCGCCTGTGGGCTGAGGTAATCGCCGAGGACGTGCACAACGTCTTCTGCGACTAGCCCAGCCAAGTCACCTCGGGAGGAGAACAGAAATGATGAGCGTCGGGGGTGCATCCCACGAGCTGAGCGCCGCCGAGCGAAAGGAGATCGAGGCCAAGGCCCGCATCCCCCGTAGCTGTCGGCAGGTCCGGGCGTACATCTCCCGCCTGGAACAGGAAGACCGGCCGCCGGGCCGCGAGTACCTCCTGAGCTGTCTGCGGGTCGTGCTGATGGAGATGGATGTGGCCCTCGCCCTGGAGCAGACGCCGCTCCACCCCGGCATCAAGGTGCGCGGCAACTGCTGGCCCGAGGCGGACCCCGAGACCCGTTTCACCCTGCATCACAAGGCGAGCGACGAACTACTGCTACGACGCGGATATCGGACAAAGGCCGCCGCGACCGCTGCCGCCATGCGCTTGGCCGAGGCTGCCGAATGGCGTCTACCCACGGATGAATTCAGCGCTGCCCACCACGCCGCCGTACTCGCCGAGGAGCACCGCGCCTGACCGTAGGCCCCCCGTAGCGACGCTGCCCCAACAGGGTGCGCGGTGCTCCTGTGATCACCCATCCCAACTCCCCCGTCGAAGGGAATCGCATGACAAATGCCAAGGCCCCGCAGGCCCGCCGCCTCCTGCCCACGGACCGGCCTACTTTCGTCGCCCAGGGATCATCGTCCTACGAGGTGACACCGGGGGTGGCATACATAGACACAGACGGCCGCAGTTGGGAGAGCCTCGGCGTCACCACGGCGAAAGGCCTGCCGGTGTTCGCCTCGGCGGACGGCGACAGGACCCGCACCCTGGCCAAACTGGCCCCCTTCATCCTGCACAAGGTCGGCGACCCTGCCCCGGACACCTTCGAGTTCGACGGCCGCACGTGGAGCCTCGCGGACGTCCTGAAGGACAACGACGAGGACGGCTACTGGGGGCACAACGGACGCTGGCGAAAGACCGCCGACGGCCCTACCCCGCTGTTTACCCGCCCCGACGAGCCCGAATACGCACTGACGATCGCCGAGATAGCCCACTTCCACTGCCGGGACGACGGCCGCCCACGGCCCTTGCCCGCCGGGCCGGACAACGTACTCCTCATGGCCAACGGCACACGGTGGTCCTTGGACCACGGCTGGCGGAGCGTCGCGCCGGCCTGACGTGCCCGGCCGTCGGCACATCGCTGATCTCCCTCGCGGGCGGCGACGGCGCGGCAGGCCCGTCCCCCGAAATAGGGGTTGACAACGCAACCCCCTATGGGGATTCTCCTCATACCAGCCCTCCCCATGCCGACCGGGTGCCGCAGTCGTGGCACCCGGCCCCCGGCCCCGCCGGAGAACACCCCACCGGCAGCGCCCACGCACCAGTTGAGGGCACCCGAGGCCGCAGCCCGCTCAGGCCGGACCCTGGCCCCACTCCCGAGCGACAGGCCAACCACAGCCCGCGGGCAAGCCAAGATCAACCAGGAGGGCACCCCCTGTCCGTCATCAACGCTGCATTCATCCCCGTCATCGTCACCGAACGCCCGACAGAGCTCTTCAAGCAGCCACCGACCGGTACCAACCCGGGCGCGCTGCGCATCGTCCCGGCAACCGACGTACGCTCCGGTGACTGGGTGCTCGGCGAGTACGAAGGAGCACTTGACCCCTCCCGCCTCACCACGGTCATGCAGAGCGTGGCGTGCTTCCCGGCGCTCCCCGTTGCCGCGTCCGGCAGGATCGCCCTGGACGGCGAATCGCCCATATGGCGGCACACTGACCTGGTTCTGATCATCCCCCGCGAGCGAATCCCGGCAGACACCTACGCCGACCGCTCGACCGGATTCCGCGTCGGCGACCGGGTGGAGCGCAGCATCATCTACAGCCCCATCCACGATGACCCCCGCGACAAGGTCGGCGTCGCGCGCCCCGTCATCCAGCGCGGGACCGTCACCGCTGTTGAAGACGGCACGTTCACGGTCGGGTGGCTCGGACGCTGGGTCAACGGCCATACGACCGAGACCGCCATGCGGCTCGCCGACCCCGTCCGCATCGAACGCGAGCGCGCCGTGTACGGCTTCGCTGTCGGAGACACGGTGACCACTGATGGGAGCTACGCCACGGGGGTCGTGCTGGAGCTCTGGAGCCACGGCGACGCCGCCATGGCCCGCGTCTACTGGCCCGGTTCCCCCTGGTCGAACTACTGCGGGTACGCCTTCGCCGAGACCCACGGCTTCGCACCCGTCGTGCCCACGAACCGGTACCAGATCACCGCGTCGCACCGCTACACACCCACGGCCTGACACACCCGCAGCCGGCCGGGGCGCGGCTCTCCCGCCCCGGCCCCTGCTTCCGCCTCCCACACGCCCATCGAGAAAGGTGCCTCTGTGACCTCCCACTCCCCCGTCGCCGAGACGGTTTCCATCCCCCTGCCCGGCCTCACGGTCCACCGCCCCGCCAAGCGTGGCGACGGGTACCGCGTGAGGATGGGCCGGATGGAAGGGCGCGGCTCCACCCTGGCCGCCGCCAAGGCGGACTTGGCCGCGCAGCTCGCACTGACCGTGCAAACTCTCGAGGTTGAGCCCGCGTTCGCCCGTGACGACGACGGTGCACTGATCGTCGCCCTTGACCGGCCGTGGGGGATCGACACCTTCCGCGCCACCGGCACGACTGCCCGGCTCATCTCCAGCGGCAACCGCCACCCGGAAGGACCGGCCGCAGATCTGGCGCGCGTCCCTCACTTCACGCCGCTTCCCGCGTACACGTCCGGCCGCACGGCCGGTGCGCCCCGCCCGTACGTGTTCACCCGCAAGGAGATCGACCAGGCCCTGTCCTTCGCCCACGAGCGATCGAAGGAGTGGACGAAGGAGGAGGACACCCTCGACCTGTTCACCGGGGCCGTCCGCGCACGCCTGAACGACCCGCAGACGGACTTCCCATACGACCACCGCCGCGCCCCTGCGGCCGCCGACGACAACCGCTGACTCCTGGCAGACAGCCGGCCCGGGGCACACGCCCCGGGCCCGTTGCTCGTGCACGACTCCTCGGCAGTCCTGACCCCCACCGCCGGCCCGCTTCGCGCTTGGCCTCACCGAGTCGCCAGCAGAAGGGAGACGCGCCCTGACTCCGAATACCCTGCCGCTCGCCCGGCAGTTGATCAGTGAGTTGCCTTGGCTGCGGGGTACCTCACCCGCCGCTGTAGCCCGCGCCTGCCGGGAGGTCATTGCGGCAGGCTGGAGCGCCCAGGAGATCCTTGCGTGGGTACTCCTGCACGACACGCCCACTCCGGTCCGCAACCCCGTCGGCTTTCTCCGGCACCGGCTTCGCAACGCGTTGGACTGCTGGCGCACAGCGGCGGAGCGTCAAAGCGGCGTCCGGCGCGCACGCCAGAACGCGAACGGCGAGCGCCCCGAGGACCTCGGACCGCTCAACCACCTGCCGACGCCGCCTCCCCATGTCGCCCGCGCTATCCGGGCCGCACTGGAGCGCAGCTCACGCACCCGCCAGGCTGGTGGACGGTCGTCGACGACCGCCGACAGCGGATACGTGGAGCTTCCGGTAGAGGTATCCGAACAGGAGCTCGCGGCAGCCCGCAGAGAGCCGGACTGGGCCGAGGCCGTGTCGGCTTTCGCCGCTCTGCGACTCGACGAAATACAGAGTTGACTAGACAACCTGGTTTTTGATTGGCTTCTCGTGCGCCAGCCAAGGGCCGTCACGGCTCTACGCGCAGCAGCCCCGGCCCGCTCCCGTGCTGGAACTAAGCCAGCACCCCGTGCCAGAGCCCGGACGTGTCTCCCGCTGCAGCGAACACGCTGGCTCTCTCTGACCCCATGCCCGCCGGGACGCCGACCCGCTCCCGGCCTTCACTCCACGGGAGCCTCATGAGCTGGGTCCACGGCACCACCGACGATGGACGTCCCACCGACTACCGCAGCCACCCCATGGACCCCGTCGGCCAGGGTGCTTACCCCTACGACTGCGACGCCAAGGACAAGCACCCGGACGCCATGGTGTTCGAGTGCCGCACCTGCCACGTCTGGGCCGCCGAGCCCCTGCAGGTGCTCCCGCCCAACGTCGCCTGGATCTGACCTGTCGCCTCGGGGCACGACCCGCGCCCCGAGGCCATCCCGGCACCCCCACCCCACGGCTCCGCGTGCACCGCGGAGCCGCTTCTACGCTGCGCCGTGCTCTGACCATGCCTCCCACCATCGCCAGGCTGTCAACCACGCGAGCGCCCCCTCCCTCACCACGCCCCTCCCACCACGGAGAGATGCATGGCAAGCCGGAAGTGGCTGCTCCGACAGAACCGCGACATGAAGAAGGCCAGCGAGGCCGAGCCCCTCATCGACGGCGAACAGCCGCCGAAAATCTTCAACTGGACTCTTCCCGCACTCACCGTCCACTTGGAAGGCAGGAAAGCGATCCGCGTCTGCAAACAGGCGGACGCCTGCGCCAAACTCTGCTACGCGCTCAATGGCACGTACATGTTCCGCAACGTTCGAGCGCGACACATCGAGAACCTGCTGATGGTCGTGGACAACCTCCCCGCATGGGAGGCCGAGATGGCCGAGGAACTGCGGCACAAGCGGTACGAGCACGCCGCGATTCGAATCCACGACAGCGGAGACTTCCTGAGCGCGGAGTACCTGCACGCCTGGCTTCGGATCATGCGCGGCGCACCAGGCATCCGCTTCTACTGCTACACCAAGGAAGTCTCCCTGTTCCGCGAGCACGTGGAACAGGACCCTCCGCCCAACTTCCGCTGGTGCTTCAGCCTGGGCGGCAAACAGGACCACATGGTCGACCTGGACATAGAGCGCCACGCCGACGTGTTCCCCGACGAGGAGTCGATCGTCGAGGCGGGATACAGCTCCCAGACCCGGTCCGACCTCCTCGCCGTCGACGGGCCGCCCCATGTCGGCATCCCCGCCAACAACATCCGCCACCTCCGAAAGCGCCAGGGCAACCGGAGCTTCGGCCAGATCGAGGCGGACCTTCGGCACACCAGGCAGGCCCGGCGTGCCGCCACGGACGAAACCCCGCAGTCAGCACCGGACGAGGGCGTAGACAGCCCGGAAGGAGACGCGTGACCAAACTGGTGCACTCCGAACTCACCGTGCCCGACGAAACGATCAGGGTCACGAACTATCAAGAGGTCGTGCTCAACAACTGCGACGCGGCGTTCACCGCCACGGTACGCAGGAACCGGACACTGCTCGGCACCGCCGTCAACCGGGGAACCGGCGGCCCGACCATGCTCGTGCCGTCGAGCGCCGGGGCCTACACGGTATTCGCCGAGTTCGCCCAGCGCTGCCGGATCGAGGACCGCACGCCCGACATAGACGAGGTCCTCGACTGCCTCGCCGAGGAGTACCGAATAGAGCGGGCCGTGGCCAAGGCCGACCGGCGTGGCTGGGCGCTGGCCCGCAGCACGAGCGAAGTCGGCTACCAAGAGGTCGCCCTGCAGTGGAAGCCGCAGCGCGCCGACGACCCGGTCATGGCCCAGGCCCTGCGCGAGCGGGCGCCCGGAACCTGGTCAGTCTGGATCAACGGCAAGTGGCACACGATCGAAACCGACTGACCCTCCACCCGATCCGCCCATCCGCCGGGGCGCGGCGCTCTGCCGCCCCCCGGCCCCCGCCGCTCCTACCTCGGAGGTCCCGCCATGACCACAGCCGTGTACCAGCTGAACCCCCGCACCGAGCTGTTCGCCATCGCGGCTTACGCCCGCGCCCGCGCACTCGCCCCTGAGACCCCCGACAGCGAGCGCGCCGCCCTGCTGGCGCTGGAAGACGAATGGGCCTGGACCGCCCACTACTGCTACCCGGGCGGCCCGTGGGAGCGGTCGAACCTGAAGGTTGTCTTCCTGCTCGGTGAGGCCTGGCGGGAGGCCGACGCTGCCGGACTCCCGCCGTTCGACCTTGCCGACCCCGCCGCGTTCCTCCTGGACGCCGCCTTGACCGTCCTGCGCAGCAGCTACAGGAACCGGCCCTACGTGACGGAGGTCGAGTTCACGGCCGGCCCGTTCGGCAAGCGCATCGAGTGGCGCACGATCTCCCGCGCCGTGACCCGGTACGCCGACGGCACCGAACGCGACGACATCAGCTACCCCAGCCCCCGGCTCCACCACTTCCTCTACGACTTGGCCGCGCTGCGCCCCCCGGCGACCGGCGACACACTGACCCTGCGGATCGCCCCCGGACCGTCCGCCTTGCCCAAGCCGGATCTCCTCGGCTTCCACGAGCGGGCCGACCCGACCTGCGACTGCCCGAAGACCGAATGCGGCGGAGTGATCGTCAACCAGCTCAGCCAGGAGGCGTGCCCGTTCCACTCCCAGGAGCCGACCACCCTGTCGCTGCATCAGGCCCTCGAATGCCCGAGTCTGCCGCCGGGTACGGACACCTCCCGCATCTGGATCGTCGTCCTCAACGAAGCCCGGTCAGCATCAGGTCTGGAGGTCGAGCGTGCGGTTCCGTACGCGCACACCGACCGGAGCGCACTCGGCCCCCGACGCCTTCAGAGCCTGGTCGAGGCCGAGAGCGCCGAGGCCGCCGAAGCCATCATGGGCGCTCAACTCGGAGCGTGGACCCTTCACCAAATCTAGGGTTGTCTGAACAACCTGACATTGCTAGCGTTCCCTCCGCCGGAACACCCCAGCCGACAGGAAGGGACTGCATGACGGCCCACCGATCCTGCTTGCGCATCGACGTACAGACTCTGCCGCCCCACATCAGGGACGAGGCGGAGCACCGCATGACCGAGATCGAGACCCTCACCGAACAGCTCACCGGAGCCGTCTTCCAAGACGAACCCGCGACGGCGGAACTGGCGACGCACCACCAGAAGTTCGCCGCCCTGGTCGGCCTGATGCCGGAGGATGCCGACGAACGGCCCGTCGCCTTCCGCTGCGACTGCGGCGCGTACCGCCTGGTCTCCAGCGCCACCAGGACCCGCGAGGTCTGGAACGACGACGCCGAGACCAACGACCCGTCCCCCGTGTGCGACTGCCCCCTCAACACGGTGGAGACCCTCAGTCCGCGCACCGAGCTGTTCCTGACCGCCATCCACGCCGAGGCCGCCGCGCTCACTGCCGAGGACGCCGACCAGCAGGCGGAGTTCGCCGAACTCGCGGACGACGCGATGTGGACCGCCCGCTACTGCGACCCCGGCAGCCCGCAGCCGGCCCTCACCCCTCCCGACGAGGGAGCCAAGTGGGATCGCTCGCACCTGACCGTGCGGTTCATCCTGGAGGACTTCGCCAAGCGGGCCGCCGCTACGGGCCTGCCGTCGTACGACAAGGGGCCGACCCGGACGCTGCTGCTGGATGCGGCCACGACCGCAGTGCGCACCATGACCCACGGTCGACCGCTCGCCATCGCCAGCGTGTCGTTCCCCGCGACCCGCCAGGGTCAGTGGAGCCGCACCAGCGGCGTGATCACGACACTCACCGACGGCACCCAGCGGTCCGACCTCAAGTACCCCTCTCACGCACTGGATGCCGTACTCGGCGAACTGACCGCGATACGCCAGCCCCGGCCCGGAAGCAGGCTGACGGTCACCCTGACCAGCCCGCGCAGGTGATGCAGAACCGCGCCACCAACTGATCCAGCCCGACGGGCGGGACCTCACAGGTCCCGCCCGTCGCTCATGCCCGGACACAGCAGAAGGAGCCCGATGCAGACCCTGACCGCGACCCGTGTCCTGATCCCCGGCGTCATCGGCCCGTACGACGCCCACGTGAACCTGGCAGCCGACTGGAACGGCTTCGCCCAACCCCTCTTCACCCTCGACACCGTCCGGCAGATCAGCACCGACACCCAAGCCCAGGCCGACGAGTGCGGCAGCGACGCCGTGATCACCGTCCACGTCATCGAAGGTGACCCGGGCCCCGAAGGTGAACCGCGCGCCGTCGTCCTGACCGTCAACTGGCAGTGGTGGTGCCAGGACGGAGGCGCGAAGAAGGTCACAGCCATCGCCGAGCCCACCGCCGACGGCCTGTACGGCCTGCCCGGAAGCTCCCTGTGCTGGGAAATCGAAACCTGGGACTGCGCGTGCGAGGAGAAGAACCCGTGGCACGTCACTGTGTGCCAGTGCGGGCAGCTGCGCGACATGCAGGTGGCCGTGCCGGACGGCATGGTCGCCACCCGCGTCTGCGTCGACGGCCTGGCAACCTACCCCGCCTTCGTCGTCGAGCACGCCCGGCGCGGGCATCCCATCACCCCCTACTTCCCCTTGGACGCCGTGCGCGAGCTCGCGGCCGACACCCAGAAGGCAGCGGCCCAGTACGACCCGCGCAGCGCCGAGACCATCCACGTCCTGGAGACCCACCCCGACGCCACCGGCAACCGCGGCACGCTCGTCCTGCACGCCGACTGGGTCACCGAGGCCGACGAAGGCCCGGCGGACGCGGCCAAGGTCGTCGTCCCGAACGAGCACGGCCTGTACCCCGTCGGTCCGGACTGGCACTGGTCGCTCGCCTGTTGGTGGTGCACGTGCGGGTGGGACACGGCCTGGCACAGTGCCGAGTGCCGTGCGTGCGGACTCACCCGCGCCGGGCAACCGACGACGCCGCTGGAGGCAGCCGCATGGCGGGCCGGTCGCATCCTGCGCACCCTGGCCCCCGAGGCGACATCGGCTCTGGTCGACCTCCACGACGCCGCCCGCATCTGCGCGGTGTACGCCGGAGACACCGAGATCGACACGGCTGATGACACCGGCGTGTTCGACACCGAGACGCTCGGCGCGGCAGACGAGGCCCTGCGCCAAGCCCTCGACGCAGCCGCGCCCGGCGACCTGGCCAAGTCCAAGTGGGAGCACGCCCCGGACACCGAGTCCGCCGACCTCTACAGGATCACCTTCTCGCCCGCCCACCACTAGCCCGATCCGGCCGGGGGCGGTGCCGCAAGGCCCGTCCCCGGCCCCTCACCCGACCGGAAGAAGCGAGGACGCCACATGACCGATCACACCCCCTCCGGCCCGGCCTACCGGATCCCCAGCAGCCTGGGCGTTGCAGCCCACGAGGCGCTGGAGGCCGCCCACGAGGCGCTGGAGGCCGCCCACAACGCGCACGAGCGGCTCGGCCGCGCCATGTGCGTCGTGACCGCCGCAGCGGTGCGCGACATCCTGACCGGCCACGAGTCCGACGCCCCGTTCGACGCCAGCGCGGTCGAGCTGGTCCAGGGAGTGAGCGGCTCGCTGTTCCCCACCGGCCGGTACTGGACGGCAGCCGGCGACGCGCGCACCTTCAGCGACGCTGTCGGCGAGACCGACGCCGGGAACGGCGTGCACGGCATGAGCGAGTGGACGACGTACCTCAACGACGACACGCGGGACGTCTGGCGCCCGCTGTGCACCGAAATGGACGACCACGATGGGCGCCCCTCGTTCGCCTTCGACCTCATCCGTGCCGCAGCCCTCACGCTCGATGAGCCTGCACCGGCCCCGGCCGCCCTCCAGTGCGGCGAGATGGTCGACGTGATGGTGTGCGCCAACGAGGTCAACCGCTACCCCGCCAAGGTGGACCCCACCGACCAGCAGGACGGGTACGTGAAGCCCTGGTTCGATCTGGAGACCGTCCGACGGATCGCGGCCGACACCCAGGCTGACGCCGCCCGCCACGGATGCGACTCGATCGACACGGTGCACGTCCTGGAGGGCGGGGACGACCGCGTGAGGCACGACGGCTCAGTGGAGGGCGCGAAGTACGCGGTCGTGCTGGTCGTCTGCTGGATGTACCTCGACGGCGACAAGCGTGAGCAGGCGGTCGAGATCGTCCAGCCGAGCGCGGACGGCCGGTACGCAATCGGCGGGTTCGAGTGGTGCTGGTACGCCCTGTCCCACGACGGCCTTACGCCGCTGATCCCCTTCGAGCCGCAGAGCCGAAATGCGGGTTGACGCGACAACTCCACTTCTCTAGGTTCATCCCCGTCGGGCGGCCAACGGACACGCAGTCAGCCACGACGAAGCGACTCCGCTGAGCCTCAGCTCTCCCCCGGACGCGGCGAACGAGAAAGTCCGCGCTCCTGGACGTCAACGCGGTCACCATCGCGCACACCAAGTACGCCCCGTGCGAGCACGCGCCCGCACGGCGCACCGATTCCGTGCAGTCCGCACCCCCACAGAGCCACCGGGCCCATCGACCCGCCGACCCGACGAAGACCCGGACCACACACTCACCCATCAGCAGAAGGGCAGTCGGCGACCATGACCACACTCAGGGGCGAGTCCGGCGAGACCATCGAACCGGGCAACACCGTCAAGGACTTCCACGGCAAGCAGTGGACGTTCGACCGCATCTCCCGTCCCGCAGCAGGCAACAGCACCGGCCGAGTACAGCTCTCCCGGCCGTGCGGCCACAGCGAGAGCGACCACGAAACGTCCTTTCACTGGTGCCGCGGCACCGAGGTGCGGGAGTTCTTCCCGTCCGTCATCGAGGCGCAGATCACGCCTTGACTCTCGTTCGAACCGGACCCACCCCTCTTGAAATTGAGGGTTGACCAAACAACCTGTTTTACCTAGGTTCGTTCCTGCCGGGCGGTGCGGATCTTCCCCGTCACGGCATCCCACACCATCCGCCTCAGCGAGAGGACAACTCGCCATGCGTCACGCTGCGCTCGTCTCCGAGACCGTCTCCGTCCACGTCTGGTACGACGCCAAGTCCGACTTGTTCTGCGGGCAGATCACCGACGACGACAACCCCGTCGCCGAGGACTGCTACCCCACCAGCTACAGCAAGAAGATCACCCACGATGAGGTGCTCCGCACCTACGGCCCGGCCGACTCGTTCACCGACACCGTCGGCCTCATCGTGGCCATCCGCGAGGACCTCACCGCGCTGGAACTCGACCTCCCCGCCGACGCCGCGCAGGAACTGGCCGAACTGCTCGACGACGACACGGCGTCCGCCGCTCACACCGAGACCGCCGCACGAGAGCGCGTCCTCACCGCCGCTCACTGACACCACGCAGTCCGCACGTCCGGGCCCGGGGCCGTGGCCCCGGGCCCGCTCCA
This sequence comes from Streptomyces sp. NPDC003011, assembly GCF_053591515.1. Classification (NCBI taxonomy): domain Bacteria; kingdom Bacillati; phylum Actinomycetota; class Actinomycetes; order Kitasatosporales; family Streptomycetaceae; genus Streptomyces; species Streptomyces sp. NPDC003011. Next base: position 53,598 of record NZ_JBSFTY010000029.1, on the reverse strand, counting down.
TCCCCACCACCAACCGGAGGTCATGTGTCCGCCGACGACGCCCGCCCGACCGTGCCCACGCTCCCGGACCTGCCGCACAGCGCGTACCGCGTGAGGGGAGTCGACACCGCCTTCCACGAGCCCGCCCCCTGGTCCGCCGCCCGCCTCCGTGCCGTGCTGGAACAGCAGAGCCAGCCGCTCGCCGTCCGGTCCGACGACCGGGGCCTGGTCTGCACCCTCGACAACCGTGAGGTGCTTCGGGCGACCCCGGCCCCCAGCCACTTCCACATCCGGACCTGCGCCGAGTGCGGCATGTTCGAGCGCGAGCACTGGTTGCCGCTGTCCTGCCGCAGCTTCCGCGACCCGGCGGGCGACAGGCGTCGCACGTACCTCGTGGACGTACGGCTGGCCACCACGGTCGAAGTGACGGCCAGCGACCCCGCATCGGTCGCCGACCTGCTCCGTGTGCTCGCCGGCGTGGGCGTGACCGTGAGCGCCGACGCCCCCGGTCTGGGCCTGGCCGAGTTCGGTGCCGCAACTCTCGACCTCAGCAGCGTCAACCTGCGCCAGATCGACGGCCAGGACACCGTCCTCACCTGCCGTTGCGGAAAGCCGCTCACGGGCAGCCTCGCGTTCCTGCGCGACTCCTACAACAACGCGGAGTGCCCCGAGTGCGCCACCCGCCGCGCCTACCCGTACGACGAACCGCCCTTCTGACCGGACCTCGTTCCCGCCGCCGGGGCGGAAGCCTCCGCCCCGGCCCGGCCGTCCCTCATCCCCTGCCCCCAAGGCCGCACCCGACCGGGGCGCCCCGCCATCGACACCGGAGACCACCGTGTTCATCACCGACCCCGCCGTCACCCTCACTCCGATCTCATGCCCGCAGTGCGGGAAAGGCCAGATGGTGATCGTCCTCGTGCTGGCCGTCGGCTGCTACGCCTTCGGCTGCACCAACGCCGCCTGCACACACCGCACCTGCTCCGCCGGACTGGGCCCGCACGTCCTCCGCGCAGGCATAGCCCATCACAAACCCGACACCCCCAACTGACCACCCGCCGCCCCGCCATCGACAAGGAGCCACCGTGACCGCCCCCGCCATACCGCTTGTTCTGACCGCCTCCGGCATCGCCGCCTCCATCACCCCGGCCGACGCGTGGGACCAGTTGAAGCGCATCTGGCACCCCGAACCGTTCACCTTCGAAGCGGCCGCCATCGGCGAGGACACGGTCACGATCGCGTGGGTCCGCACGTTCCCGGAATGCGGCTGCACGGCCCAGGTCTGGGCGGACAACGGAATCGTCCTCGACCCCCACCGCCTCACGACGACCGTCTACACCCCCAAGGGACAGTGGTCGTACAACGGCAAGTTCGAGGAGGACTACTACGTCAACCCGCACTACTACGAATGGGACGAGCCCGAGACCTTCAGGACGCTACGGGAGGCAGAGGACGGGGCGCGCGCCCAGCACCTCGATGTGTGCCGCGACTACCAGCACTACGCCGGGCCGTGTGAGCGCTGCGGCGTCCCGGCGTACGAGCACGTGTCGGAGCTCTCCGGCATCGCGGACCGCTCGGAGAAGGCGTGCGCGCGGTTCCGTCGGGACTACACGTTCGGGATCCCGCCCACGCCCCAGCTGAACGCCTTCAACCGGCCCTGCTACCCGTTCGTCGGCATGGACGTGCCGGAGCTGTGCGACCACATCGAGGTCGCCGTCGCGAAGGGATACCCGATCACCGACGTCCAGCGGCAGGCACTGGAGGCCGCCCGCCACCCGAAGCTCGGTGACGGCGTCGACTACAAGATGCTCGACGACCAGATCCGCGTACTCGCGCGAGGCTGCGAGGAGCATCTACGCACGATCGGCGGCATGACCGCCATGAGCCAGGCCGCCCCCTAGCCACCGCTCAGTGTCCCCTGTGGAGGGCGCCATCCCGGCGCTCCCCACAGGGGACACCGGCATGTCCGCAATCCATCTCACCGTCGCGGACTCCCGGGCGGTGGTGGCCTTCACACGCGCGCAGACCGGCAACGCGCGGCACCGTACGGGTAGCCCTGCGGTACTCGCTTCGCTCCGTTCCTTCGGGGTGCCACCTGAGCCCCGGTGCACTCTCCCGGCCGGCCGTGGCTGACGCCGTGGAAACGACATGGATAGCGTGGCTGATGCCGGATCGGGGTTGCTGGAGACATACGCGCGCCAGCCCGTTCGGCTCTCCCACCACGGTGGCTGACTTTCGGTGGTACCGGTCGTCAGGGGAAGGTGATTTCGCGGCTTCAACTGAGACGCCCCTCGCCCCTGCCCGGGTCGACATGCCCCACCCTCCCGTGCGTTCTCGCGTGCTGCGGCACCGTGAGCAATCGGGTCTGGGTGGGGCATTTCTGCGTTCTCGAAAAGGGCCCGTCCCCGGTAGCGTCCCGCGTCCACGAGCACGTTGTGCCGGATGACGGGAGGGCCAGCCGTGCAGCATCTCGGCGGTGAAATCGCAGTCGAACAACTCACGCCCGCGTACATCGGAAGCGCCTACGAGGTGCAGCGCCCGGACGGCACCCGCATCGGGTTCGTGCTCGCGGAGTACGAGGTGCTCGCCACCAAGGACGGCAGCCCTGAGTGGTCCCTGATAACCGAGCGCGGGGTACGCATCCGGGTGGACGATCCCGCGGCCACGAAACTGCGCTGGCCGGTGCTGACCCCCACCGTTCCCCAACAGGCACCGACCGCGACCGCAGCCACAGCGGCGCCGGGCGCCACGGGCTGGTACCGCCCTGCGCCGGGCGCCCAGGGGTGACCCTGCCCCGCCGTGGCGGTGCCCCACCCGGCGCCCGGCCGGCTCACTGCTCCTGGACCGCGCGGCCCGGGCCCAGTTCGGCCTACGTCCCGGCCACCACACCCGATGGACGGCCCTCCAGCGAGGGCTGCCCGCCGGGGCGTGCAGGGTCAACGGAAGCCTGGGGCGGCGCCTCCGCGTCACCCTTGGCGCGGCTAGCCTTCTTGCCGCCGGACGGTGTGAGCGCCTTCAGGCGGCGTATCTCGCGCGTCGGTTCGTCGACGCGCTCGCCGATCTCCGGGATGCCGCAGCCCAGCGCTTCCATCTCACCGGTGATGCCTGCCAGTTGCCGATCGCACTCCTCCCGGATCTCCAGAAACCTGGTCGCGAGGTCCTGCAGCTGGGTCTCGCGTTTCGCGTACCCCGCCGACAGTTGGCGAGCCCGCTCGCGGGCATCGAGTCCGGACGCCGAGGTGCGCCGTGTTGTCCCCATCGTGATCCCCTTGATGCCGGTGGCTTTCTACCCTCGGCATGTTGCTCCCTCAGCTTCGTTTCGCCAGCCGTCACTTGCTCCCCGTTCGTCTGCCTTCTTCTCCATCTGCTCCTTCCTTCCTCCCAGCTGGCGGCCGTCTCGTCGATCTCGTTGCGTCACACCTCTTGCATTCACAAGGTCACAAACTATGGTGATCTCATGATGACCATCCACAAGCTCACGGCTGGGGATGGCTACCGGTACTACCTGCGCGAAATCGCAACCGGTGACGAGCGCCGCCAGCCTGGCGTGCCGCTGGAGCAATACCAGGCGGCGCGGGGTGTACCGGAGGGCGTGTGGATGGGGGCCGGCGCGGCTGCGCTCGGGCTTGAGGGAACGGTCAGCGAGCCCCAGATGAAGGCCTTGTTCGGGGAAGGGCTCCATCCCAACGCGGACTCCCTCATCGCCGACGCGATAGCCGCCGGGGCGAGCACCCGTGACGCTCTGGAGATGGCCAAGCTGGGCCGTCGCTTCTACCGGTACGACCAGGACTGCGGCCCGATGACCGCCCGGATCCGAGAAGCCGTCGCGCAGCAGGAGGACGAGCTCGGCCGGCCGTTGAGCGATGAAGAGCGCGCTGCCGTCCGCCTCCAGGTCGGCGCCGAAGTGTTCCTGGAGGATTTCGCCCGGGCACCGGCCGACGAGAAGGAGCTTGAGCGGTTCATCCGTGCCCGCACCGGCGGTGGACAGCAGGCCGTGGCTGGCCTGGAGTTCAACTTCGAGGCACCCGAGTGGATGAGCAAGGTGGCCTTCGGACTGGGCGACGAGGAAGCCTGCGAGATTGTGATCCGGGCGCACGACCAGGCGGTGCGCGAGACGCTCGCCTGGATCGAAGAGCACGCGCTGGCCACCCGTACGGGTACGAACGGGATCGCGCAAGAAGACGTGATCAGCGGCCTGATCGCAACACGCTGGCGGCACTTCGACAACCGGCTGGGAGAACCCGCACTCCATGATCACGTCGTTGTGTCGACGAAGGTTCAGAGTGCCGACGGGCGGTGGCTCAGTCTGGACGCGCGACTGGTGTACGCCATGGGCGTCGCTGCCAGCGAGTTCTACAACCAGCGCGCCATCGAGATCGCGTGCGGCGGCCTGCGGGTGCGGACGGAAGAGCGCGAAGTGTCCCCCGGCCGTCGGCCGGTGACCACGCTGGCTGGCGTGCCGGACGTAGAGGCGCTGCTGGAATCTCGCCGCTCGCGCGCGATCCGCGACCGCACCCTCGAACTGGTCGACGCCTACCGCGCGGAGCACCACCGCGAGCCCGACATGCCCACCTTGATCCGGCTCGCGCAGCAGGCCACCCTGCGGACCCGGCCCCCCAAGAAGAAGGCCCGGTCACTGGCAGAACTGCGGGCGAGGTGGCGGACCGAAGCGGTGGAGCTGCGGGGTGCGCAGGCGGTCGACGAACTGCTGGACACCGCCCGGGCGGCGGCCGCCGAATCCGCCGACGACGCCGCGGCGGCGCTGCAGTCGGCGGATGTGGCCGAGCTGGCGGAGGAGGTCCTCGAGACCGTCTCCGAGCACCGCGCGGTCTGGGGCTACCGGCATGTCATCGCCGAGGCCCGCCGGCTGGCAATCCGGCTCACCGGAGGCCAGGTACCGGCGGGTGACCTGCCCGACCGGGTAGCCGCCGCCGTCCTGTCCCCCGGCCAGTCCGTGGCCATCAACCCGCCCGAACTTCACGCACCGTTCGCGCCCCTGCAGCGCCGCGACGGAACGAACATCTTCCGCCGCCGCGAGCACGAGCTGTACACCTCCGAGCCGATCCTCGCAGCCGAGCAGCGCATCGTGAACGCCGCGCAGACCGCGGTCATCCCGGCCGTGACCCGGCATACCTTCGCCCGGGTCGCCCGGCACTTCCAGGGGCCGCCGCTGGACTCCGGCCAGCGGCGCCTGGCCGCCGAGTTCGCCTGCTCCGAACGGCTCGTCGTAGCAGCGGTCGGCCCGGCCGGAGCGGGCAAGACGACGGCGCTGGTGCTCGCAGCGGACGCGGTAGTGGAAGGCGGCGGACGACTCATCGCGCTGGCCCCGTCGTCGCGCGCCGCGAAGGTGCTCGCCGACGACGTCGGCTGCACGGCGCACACCATCCACGGATGGCTGGACGTGCGGTCGCGGGCCGCCGCCGAGGACAAGGAGCCGTCGGAGGCGTACATGCTCGGCCCGGGGGACGTGGTCGTCGTGGACGAGGCGGGCATGGCGGGCACCCTCCGCCTCGCACGGGTCGTCGCCGAGGCGGAAGCGGCCGGCGCGGTCGTCCGCCTGATCGGGGACCCCGCTCAGCTGGCGGCCGTGGAATCAGGGGGCGTCCTGCGCTGGCTGCACTCGACGGTCGGGGTCATAGAACTCGAGCGGCTCCACCGCTTCCGTACCGACGGTGAGGCACGCGCCTCGCTGAAACTGCGTGAAGGAGATCCGGCCGAGGCCTTCGACTGGTACCTGAACTCCGGACGCGTGCGCGGCGGTGACTACGAGGCGATGGTCGACGACGTGTTCGCCGCGTGGCAGCGCGACACCGAGGCCGGGACCAGCACCCTGATGGTCGCCGACAACGCCCGCGCCGTCGCCGATCTCAACGCCCGCGCGCAGGCCTTCCAGCTCGCGGCCGGGCATCTCGACCACCAGCAGGAGGTCGTCGTACGCGGCGGCGTGCGCGCCTACGCGGGCGACGTTCTGGTGACCCGGCGCAACGAGCGGCGCCTGTCGGTCCTGGGCGCGCGCGACTGGGTGAAGAACGGCGACCTGTGGCAGGTGGAATACCGGTTCGCCAACGGGGACGTCGCCGCACGGCACACCGGGCACGGAGGGCGGGTTGTCCTGCCCGCCGACTACCTCGCCCACGAAGCGGAACTCGGGTACGCGACCACCGTGCACCGCGCGCAGGGCGTCACCGTCGAGCGGTGCCACGGACTGCTCACCGAGCGCACCAGCCGCGGCTCCGCGTACGTCGCCGCGACCCGAGGTCGCTCCTCCAATCAACTGTACGTGGTGTGCCCGCACGATGCCGACGTCGGCGGCGTACTGCAGTCCATCGCCTCCAGCGAGCGCCCGTCCGTCTCGGCCCACGAAGAGATCCGCAGCGCCCAGGAGCGCACCACTTCGCTGGGACAGTTGGCCGCCGAGTACGCCGAGGTCTACCGACGCGCGAGCGTGCAGCGACTGCAGTTCCTGGTCCGGGCCGTCCTTGGCGGCCGGGCCGAGACAGTGCTCAGTGCCGCAGGATGGCCACGCCTGGAGAGGGCCCTGACGGATGCCGAGGACGCCGGGTGGCGCATACCGGATCTGGTGCGCGCCGCGTGGCCTCGGCGTCGCACCCCCGAGGAAGTACGCGACCCGGCGCGGGCACTGCTGGAGGCTGTCTCCGGCATCGTCGAGGCCGGGACCACCGCCCGCAGCGCGGCGGGTTCCCTCGCGCGCCTGAGCAGCATCCAGTTGGAGCAACTGCTGGCGCTGGCCGAGCGGTCCCGCTCGGCGGCCCTGGAGGCGGTCTGCCGCGCCGACGCGACCGCCGCCTCGCTGCCCCGCCCAGTCACGGTCGCCGGGCGGGAGGCCCCGGCCTGGCCGGCCCGCCCGCATGGTTCGCTGTCCCGCTCCCGCCTCGCCGCGGCGGTCACCACCGCCCGCCTTCACTACCGCCGTTGCGCTCCCCAGGAGCGGTTCACGGCCGCCGAGGCACTCAAGGAGATTCTCGCCGAGCAGCAGTTGAGGTCTGCCATGCGGTGGATCGACCGCGCCCGGGAGGACTACCAGCGCGAGCCCCGGCCCGGCGTGTCACGGACCCCAGGCTTCTTCCGCATGAGGGCCGCGCAAGGTCCCGCACGCCGGAGCGCGGCTCGTACCCGACTGCGGCGGGCCGAGGCGGCGGCGGCACGGATCCGGGCGGAGCAGCACCGCCGCGCGCTGCTGCCGCACGGTCCTGCCCGGGCGTGGAACGACCTCGCGCCGCTGCCTGACTGGCTTGCGCCCGCGCCGCTCGTGTCGGCAAGTGACACCCCGCGCGGGTGGCGAGAGCACCTCGCGGAACGACGTCGGGTTCTCGAGGATCAGCTGCGCGCGCACGGGCTCGCGCTGGCGGCCGCGCCTCCGCCCTGGAGCACGCCGCTCGGCTCTCCCCCGCCGGCCGGAGCCCGGCTCCGGCCGGTGTGGGAGCGCACCGCGGCGCTGGTGGCGGCTTGGCGCCAGCGGCATGCGGTTCCCGCATCCGTGCCGGGTATCGGTGCGTGTCCACGGCCCCGGCGAGAGGCAGACGCGTGGCGCTCGCTTCGGCACCGGATCGACCTGCTGCAGCGGCGCGCGGCGATGGCAGCGCACGGAGGGGACACTCCTCCGGGAATCCCGCCCTCGACCACGGGGAGCCTGTCTTCCACCGACTCCGCCAACCAGAGTGCGCGGCGCCTGCGAATCGCGCTTCAGCAGGCGCACCTCGCCGTCGCCGCGCTGACCAGCGCGCTGCCGGCACTCGACGGCGAGATGTTCGCCAGGGCCGAAGTGTTCGCCGACGAGGCGCTCCGCCGCGTGCTGGAGGGCGAAGCGTCGGCGGCCCCGTGGGTCGATCACCTGCCGCCGCCCGACCCTGAGGACAGCGGTTTGCAGGAGCAGTGGAAGGCCGTCATCGCAGCGGTCGCCGCCTACCGCTGGACGCAGCACATCGAGACCACCGAGCCGCTGGGTGATGCCCCCGATGCCACCGAGGCGCGGGCCCAGTGGACGGCGGCGCAGAGCGCTCTGGAGGAGCTGCAGGGCGCCCACGTCGAGCGGCGACTTGCCCGCCTGCGCGAGCAGCGATCCGCTCCCCCGGCGGACGCGAGCGGTCCCGCCGCGACGGCAGGCAGCCGCTCCGCCGGCCGGGCACACCCGTCGGCCAACGACCCGCAACACCGTCACCGCCCACCGCGCCCCGGCGGCCCAGGCCGCCCGCGACGCTAGAGGAGGACCCAATGGAGAACCACCCCGAGTTCGCATTGAACAACGACCAGCTTGCCCGTCTGGAGCGGCTGCGCGCGAAACGCGAGAGCGACCCGTTGTCGCAGCAGCTGGCTGCGATGGACGCCGAGTTTGCCGCATCCGCGAACAAGGACGACACCCGCGCCCAGGAGAACCATGAACTGCGCAGGCTGGTGACGATCTACGAGACGATCATCGCCGGAGTGATCAACGGTGACATCACCGTGGACGTACTCAGGGGAACGCGGACCGACGTCTGAAGCAGGCGGCGGCCGTCACGAAGGTGGCGTTGAAGACGACCGTCGCCTGGAACCCTTCGACTCGTTTCAGCGCCGGCACCCGGACAACCGCTGGACCACTCGAATGCTCGGTGTGTGAGCGGCCCACGAGGATCTCCCGAGTGATTAATAGGGATCTGTGACGGACCATTCGCCCCCCTCCTGGCCACATTGCGGCGAGGGTGCAGACCAGACTGCGGATCCGGTTGGCTGCACCGGCATCCGTGTCTCCGGCTACACCAAGTGCCTGACACACCTCTCATCGCGAAGGCGTCGCCGTTACCTGGCTAGCCTTAGTCCGGGCTCCAACGTTGACCTCCGCGGCACAACGCTCAACCCCTTTCTCCTAAGGAGTCTTCTCTATTCCGTGCTCGACCTACAAAAGAAGCGTCCCAGGTTCGGGGATGCTTTTTTTGAGAGGGCCACATTCACGAGTGCCGGTGACGAATATTGGAGCTTCTATAGAGCGCAATTCGACGGCGTAGCGGATTTCAATCACGCACACTTTGAGGGCGCGGGATCTTTCGGTGAGGCTGTCTTCAGTGATCTGTACTTTTTTGGGGCCACGTTCGACGGTCACGCCTCTTTCCACCAGGCCACATTTGGCGAGCGGGTCAGAGCCCTAGGTCCGCTTGTGTGCACCGACGCCGTTTCATTCTCTTGGGCAGTGTTCGAGGGGCCAGTAGAGATCATGATTGTGGGGTCCGAGGTAGATTGCTTCGCAACTCGATGGGACTCGACCGTGACGCTTCGCCTGCGCTATGCCGCCCTGGATTTGACTGGCGCAAAATTGTCCTCGTCTACAGCTGTTCAAACGCAGCCTTACGCATTCCATGTGGACGAGCCGGTCGACGAGCAGGCCGTGGCTGATGCCTGCCCTCCGGGCATCCCTTCGACTGCTCGCCTCACCTCGATCCGATGGGTTGACGCTGCACATCTGCTACTCACAGATGTCGACTTGTCCGAATGCGAGTTCAGCGGAGCATTCCACTTGGACCAATTACGGATGGAAGCATGCAAGTTCGCTGAAACCCCACTCTCATGGCGTTGGACCCGAAGGAAGGTCCTAGCCGAGGAACAGCGCTGGCGTGGCTGGAGGCCTCCACCAGAACAAGATCTCAACAATCCACTTTTACGGCCGGGCGACTCCGATGTATCGGCCTCCACTTATCGGCAACTTCGCAAAAGTTTCGAGGATGCGAAGAACGAACCGGACGCAGCGGATTTCTACTACGGCGAAATAGAAATGCGCCGCCACGACAGGCGTCGCACGTGGGCCGAACGCGCCCTTCTGACGCTTTACTGGGCCGTCTCCGGCTACGGACTGCGAGCATCACGAGCCTTTCTCGCACTCCTCTTCTCCATGGTATTGACCGTGGTATTGCTGATGTGGGTCGGACTTCCCGTTGAGTCCCGAGGTCTGCGGACCAAGGGTGCGGTGACCGCCGGCCAGGGCGTCGACGTGACCACGGAAGCCTCCGGGCCCGGCGGAGCGACACCGGGGCCGCAGCGTGACCGATTCACCTGGGAGCGAGCGAAGCAGGCCAGCTTGACCACGATCAACTCCGTGGTGTTTCGCTCTGCCGGGCAGGACCTGACCCTTCCCGGCACCTATGTCGAGATGACCTCACGAGTGGTGGAGCCGGCGCTGCTGGCTCTGGCTCTCCTAGCGGTTCGAGGCCGGGTCAAGCGGTAGCTGGGCTGGCGTTAAGAATGCAGCGGGTTAGCTGTGACCTTGGGAGTCGGAGGCTTCGCACCCGCCCCAGCAGCGCCTGGATCACCTGGGGAGTATCACTGAACGCCCCGCCGCGCCAAGTGCCCCTGCCGCAATCCCAGCGATCCGGTCCAGCCGCGTGTACTTGCTCCCCGGTGGCTGAGCCTCCGAGTTCGACGAACCTGTTGGTGTCCGTCCGGGACCCGGCCAGCAGTCGTCCGGCGGTCCGTGTCACCGCGGAGGGCGAAGAGAAATTGCGCGACGCCGTGCCCGGTCTGCGGGTGTTCGGCCGTCGCGTCGGTGAGCCGCTCTCCGATTTAACCGAGCTGGCTCCCGGGTTCACCGACCTCGCACCCCAGCACGTCCGGCGCCGGTCTGCATCGCGACGCAGCTCGCGCCGTTGAGTGCCGAGTGTCAGCGGGTCCAGGTGACTCCGGCGGACGCTGGGAAGTCCGGGTAGCCAGAGCCGGACCATGCGGCACCGGTCACGGTGGCCCCGGGGTCGGCAAGGACCGGTTTGCATGTCTCGTACGAGGCGCCGGGCCCGAACTTCGTGGTTTTCGGGTAGCTGTCGCACTTGTCGAAGGTGCCGATCACCAGAAGCTCGCGGGCTGCTGTGCCGTCCTTGAGCAGTCCGGTCGGCGGCTCGAGGAAGGAGTGGGACAGGTCCGTCGTGCCGGCGTTCTTGATGACGGCGTGTACGTAGTACGGCGTGGCCTCCAGGGCGTCACCGCTCAGGCCGGACAGCTTCTTCAGGTCCGCTCGGCTGCCTTTCTCGATGCGGGTGACCGTCACCTGCAGAGTGCCCTTGTGGTCGCCGCTCGTGTACGTGAGCAAGGTCGGTTGTCCCAGTTTCGCCTTGGTTCCGGGCGCTGCTGTGCCGTCCGCATTGGTGCTTGATGTCGGTGACGGCTTGGGGCTGGGCTTCGCCGGGGCGGCGGAGCGCGAGGTGAGCGTCTTCGTCGCCGTGCTGTCGTCGTCGGAGCCGCACGCCGCGAGCGTGAGGGCGAGGACGATGGGGAGGCTGATGGCCGCTGTTCGGGTCATGTGAGGCATCGGTCGTATGTCCTGTTCGTTGTATGGGCGGCAGGGTGACGTGTCGCCGTTCAGGCGCGGCGCGGAGCGCCCGCTGGTGTGCGATCGGGATGGGGTGCGGTTCTGGGACGGCTGACGGCGGGGAGCGGGGCGAGGTTGACGGCGGTTGCCCGGGCCTTGAGGTGGAACCGGCGCAAAACGTCGTTCAGTAGCTGTTGCGCCCGCTCGGCCTGGCCTCGTACTTCGGCGGCGGCCTTCTTGTGCTGCTCACACCGAGCGCAGTACAGGTTGGGCGGCGAGGGGCGGCGGGTGCCGCACGAGCGGCATCGTCGTGTCGTGGGCTGCTCCGGCTGCGGCCAGGCCAGCGGCAGCGTGTCCTGCGGAATGTTGCGGTGCCGGGCCCGGACGCGGTTGCTCATCACCGTTACTCCTGGGTGCGAGGTCGGCGACGGGGGGCGCCCGGCCGATGGTGGACAAGTTCGATCTGTGCTTGCGCGTGGCGGCCATTCAGTAGGTCGGGGCGCCGGCGAGGGGGCGCGACGGGACGGGGCCGTGTCTGGCGGCGGGCGCGGAGGAGGATCTCGATGAGCATCTGGTGGAAACGTTGGAGCTGGTCTCGTCGGCGTTGTTCGGTCTCGTCTTCGTCGGTCTGCGGGGTTGGTCTCGCGGTCGGCTCGGGTGCCGGGCGGCGGCCGAATCCGGGCCGGTTTCCGTGCAGCCACCAGCCTGGAGTCTGCGGCGGGTCCGACTGTTCAGGGCTGGGCATGGTCAAGTGCCGTTCGGTGTCGGCGTCTTGTGGCATGGACGCGTCTGGTTGGATGGGGGCGCCTCGCCGCCGTCGCCAGGAGGATGCCGATGCCTGCACCGTCGCCCGCCGAGCTTTCGCTGGTGCGTTCCCGATATCGCCCACGTTCGTGGGCCGCGTTCGGTCTCACAGCCGTTCTCGCGGCGGGATGCAGCGGGGGCGGAGGCGATGACGCGGACTCCGCCCCGTCCGAGTCCCGGCCGGTCCGCCTGGCTGCTCCTGAGGGCTTTGCCACCACATCCGGCTGGAGTACGACGACGGACGTCGCCACCCCCGATCGCACCACTGGCCCGGCCGAACTTCCGCTGGTCGCGGTGGCCGATCGCACTGGCCTCGTCGTCACCGCCCGGGCGGACGGTTCCAAGGTCACGGCCCGACGGCTCAGTGACGGCAAGACCGAGTGGTCGTACGCGCCCACCGCTGCGGTGGCCAAGGCGCGTGCCGCGGTCTTCGTGCAGCACGCCGGCGAACGCGAGCGGATCGTGCTGGTACGCGCCGGGGCGCAGGCGGGTGCCGAGAAGTCGGTGGTCGACGTGCTTCCGGCGGACGCACACGGCACCGCCAAGCCCGTCTACCAACGGGCTGTGCCCACCCCCGACGACACCGGCGTTGCGTTCGCCGCGACGCCGGGCGGCGTCGTCATCGGCCACGGAACAAGCGGTCTGGGGGCGGGGACCTTCGCCAGTGCCACCGAAGTGACCGGCAGCAAGGTGAGCACCGTCCGCCCCCAGAGCGGGCAGATATCGGATTGCACCGACGCGTGCGAGGCGCAGTCCGCACCGGCATTCACCACATCCGCGGGCATGGTCACGGTGTATCGGCAGGTCACCGGTTGCGACCGGTTCGCTCAGGGATCTGGAGCGGCCTGCACGCTCGGGTTCTCGGTCGGCTCCCGGTGGCAGTCGCCGACCACGGCGCCCGCAGGCTACGAGGCCGCAGTGCCGCTGGCAGTCACCGATTCCCACCTTGTGGCCGCGTGGCAGCCCCGTACGTCGGAGGCGGAGGAACCGACCGTCGCCAAGAACTCCCCGACGCTCTTCGCCGTGCATGACCTGACCACGGGCCGCGTCCTCGCCCAGGTCACGTGCACGAGCACGAGCAGCCAGCGGCTGCTGCCGGGAGGCGCCCAGCCGACCACACACCTCTCCCCCAACGGCCGGTTCCTGGCCGCGGGCCAGGTGGTGTTCAACCTCGCTTCCAAGACCGGGCAGTGCCTGACCGGGAAGGGTGCGCAGCAGGGCGTCACGGTAGGAGCCGTCACCGACAGCGGCGTTGTCTACGGTGTCCACCCCGGCCGCCCCGAGCCAGGCACCGCCGCCGACGCGTACGGCGCGTTGCCCGACGAGGGATCCGCTCCCGTCCGGGTACAGGCCGGCCAGGACGCCGTCCGCACCCTGCCGGAGGGCGCGGTTGTGCCCCTGTACGTGGCGCGCAGCGGCAGCGGCGTATTCGAGGACCGGGACATCGTCGCCGTCTACCCGGCCGGCTGAACGGTCGCCGGGACGGCGCATGACTCGAGGACCGTGGCGCCCGTCGGGCAGGCCCCGGCTCACGGTCGTGCCGCCCGTGGACGCGTGGGCCGGGGGGCCTGCCCCGGCTGTGTCTGCTGGGAGGCCGTGCCATGCCGGGAGTCGCCGTTGGAAGCGGGCCGACTTGCTGCCTGAACCGACTGCACGGCTATGGCAGCGGCACGTGTGATGTCGCTCTTGGAGAAGCCGGACCCGTTCTGGCTTGCGATCGAGTTCAGCTCGCTCACGAAGGCCTGGCCGAGCCGCTGGGTCAACTCGGTGGTCCCGTTCGCCGCGGACGGCACGGTGACCAGACTCTCGGCCGCCGTACGCGCCCGGCCAGCGACCTCTTCCATCCGTGCGCCCTGTTCGCGGGTCGATGCACTGTCGCTGTGCCGCAGCAGCGCCGCCCGGTCACTCATCCGAGCCGCCTGAGTGGTCAACGCGCCCACGGCGGCGCCCGCTGCGGCCTGGCCGGTGGCCACCGGCCGCTCCGGGCGCTGCCCGCCGATCTGACCGTGGGTGGATTCACGGCGCCGCGGCAGCGGAGGAGCCTGCGCCGTCGAGGATGTCGCTGGGGCAGCGGACGGGGGCGTCGGCGGAACGGTCGCCGTAGGCGGTGCGGGAGTTGCCGGGGCGGGTGACGACGGGGCCGTCTGCAGAGTTGCAGCAGCGGTGGGAGGCGTCGGCGGAACGGTCGCCGTAGGCGGTGCGGGCGGTGTGGACGACAGAGCCATCTCGACTCCCGCGCGGTCCAGCAGCAGGGCGCACACTCCATCGGGGCCTGGTGTTCCAAGGACGCCGCGGTCGACGAGGTCGACGATGAGCGCGCTGGCCTGCCCCGGCCCGGTACGCAGTGTGCTCTCTATCAGGGTGGCGGTGACGTCGGCCCGTGTCTCGGTGGCCAGGAACGCGGCCGTCCGTACGAGGTCGGGGGCGACTTCGGGCAGACGGCGGCGCTCCATGAGGATCTGCCGCACCGGGACGTCGTTGTTGACCTCCACATGGCCCGCATGGTTTTCCGAGAGGCGCAGGTAACCGACGTTCCACAGTTCGTACAGAGCGGCGGCGTTGTCCTCCTCGCTCAGCAGACCCTGGTTTGCCAGGTAGGCGGGATCGAAGCTGGTGACGGTTGTCGAGAGTGCCTCCAGGGCGGTCCACAGCACAGTCGGTTCGGCGACCGGAACGGGCGGCAACAGCGGAGCTGCCTGGCCTGACGCCGGTCGCATGTACTGCTCCTGGGCCAGGTAGTACGCGGCCTGGCCGCCCTGTCGGAGCAGGCACTGCTCCACCGCCCACGTGAGTCGGACTCCTGCTTCCTCCAACGTCACGCGGTTGTCGAGCATGCGCCGTTCCTCAACCTCGATCAGCGCATCGATGCGTGCCACGACCTCTGCCGGCGCGTGTTCCAGGACGCGGCGGATGTCTTCCTCCCACGCGTCGCTGAACGGCTCCAGGGTGCCCGGTTCCCACATGCGCTGCCCGGCGACCGGCTGGTTCCACGGCGCCACCGGGCCGGGTTCGGTGCTGGCGGTCTGGGTGGGGTGATTGTCGTAGAAGCCGAGCGGCGGTTCCTCGCCGTCGTCCAGGAACCCGCGTGTGCGTTCCACCTGGACCTGGGCGGCGTGGTGCAGCAGCCGCAGAAGGTTCCAGCGGAACCCGTGTTCCTCTCCGTTCTCCGCGCGCTGCTCAAGGAGGTCTCGTGTCCGGGAGGACACCAGTTCCATGGTCCGCGTCCAGAGAGTGGCGAAGAATCCCAGCTCCCTGAAGTCCTGTGCCCAGCTCTGAACGTTCTCCTTGATGTTGTTGTAGGTCTCCACCGCCGAGCTGATCAGCGAGCTGATCTGCTGCCAGGCGGTCGTCTCCCGCAGATCCCCCAGCCGGTCCTCGGCCGTCTGCCGGAGCCGGGTCAGCAGTCCGACGGACTGCTCCGCTCCCTGCATCGCAGCGGCTTCGGTACGACCGTCGGAGGTCGGGGTGCCGTCGCGTCGGACCCAGTTGCGGACCCGCTCCAGGAGACGGCTCCACGCGGCCTGGATGCCGGAGAAGCGGTTCAGGTCGGTGTCGGGCTCCAGTCGTCCCAGGATCCGGTCGGCGCGAGTGGCGGCGGCCCGCTGCAGACGCCACATGACGCGGTAACCGGCGGAGGTGTGCTGGCCGTTGCCGTCCAGCCGTCGTGCGATCCGGTACGCGGCGTGAGAGATCGCCCGGGCCACCCAGGCATCCACCGTCCGCATCACACCGTGCTCGCGGACGTCGTCAAGGAATCCATCTCGTACGGCCCGTGCGGTCGTCCGCAGCTGGGCCGTGAGGTGGTCGTACGCCTGGTGCAGGGACCTGACCTGCTCCCATCCCGGATCGCCCCAGAACCAGGCCGACTGCTGCTGCGCCTCGGACAACGCCTCGCGCAGGTCAGCGTCGTCGCGCGCCTCGACCTCCGGTTCGCCCACCGGCGGAGCCGCCGCCAGCCGATCCAAGGCGCCGGCCACTTGGCCCAACTGGCCCTGCATCTGCTGTATCGCTCCCTCGAGCGGTCGCAGGTCGACCGTCGGGGCCGGGTTCTGGCCCACGCCACGCCGAGCCAGTTCGTCGGCGATGAGCGTCACCAGCTGCCCGAGGTCCACCGACAGTTCGGGGCCGGCTGGGCCGCTGGCGGGTGCCGCCGTAGGAGTGGACATGGGGATCTCCTCATCGGATTCCGTCGCGGGAGCCGGGGACTGTGTCTCGTCGACGGACGCGGGCTCGGGGGCGGCCTCGGGCGCGGGAGCCTCGGCCGCTTGACGCCTCATGACGGCGAGTTGGC
This sequence comes from Streptomyces sp. NPDC003011, assembly GCF_053591515.1. NCBI lineage: Bacteria > Bacillati > Actinomycetota > Actinomycetes > Kitasatosporales > Streptomycetaceae > Streptomyces > Streptomyces sp. NPDC003011. The sequence goes on along the minus strand of NZ_JBSFTY010000029.1, from coordinate 37,240 downwards.
GGGAGATGGCGTCACGCAGGTCGGCCAAGAGGCCCGCATCCCCGTCGCTGAGCCGCAGCGTCCCCTGTCGCATGGCGACCGCTACGTCCGCGCACCGGTCGTCGAGGAGCTGCCACGCCTCGACGCTCGCCTCGCGAAGGGCCAACCCCCACTGGTCATCCAGTAGCGCCACCTCGTTGGTCCCGCCCACGCCCGTCTCTTGCCGCAGCTCTTCGTCCTCAGCGAGCAGGGCTTGGACGATGGGCGATGCATTCCACCCAAGCCACGCCTGGAACACGGCCGGAAGCGCCTCTCGCGGGGCGCGTTCCCTCGGCTCGGAGACGGGGGTGTCCTGTGCCGGCTCCGGGGTGGGCTGTTCGTCGACAGCAGGTTCGGCCTCGCCGGAGGGAGCGCCTTCCGTGGTGTCTGCCGTTTCCTCGGCGTCTGCGCGGGCTTCCCCGGTGGCGGGTACCTGATCCGCCTGGGGCGTCTGGTCGGCTGCCGTTTCCTCGCGCGGCGCCTCGTCTTCTGCAGGCGCGGTGTCGTCTTCTGGCTGGGCTGTCTGCGTCGTTCCAGCGGTCTCCGCGATCGGCGCCGTCGAGACCGTCCCGGGCTCCAGGCCCACCAGCCCGCCGAGGCTGCGCGGCGTGCTGAGGACCGTGAGTTCCGGGTGGCCGTCGTTGCCGGTGAATTCCCAGCGGAAGGCCTCGGCTCGCCCGTCGGGGTGCAGCAGCGTGCCGGTGACTTCCCATCGCTCACCGCCCTCGGGGTCCGAGCCGCCCACCGGGGTTCCGCCCACGAGGAAGGCGGCGAAGGGATGGTCGGCCAGTGGCAGCACCGTGGGTTGTCCGGCTGCGAGGTCACGCAGGGCAGTTGGTTGACCGGCGGACTCGGCTGCCGTGGGCAGGACGTCCTCGTACTGGCTGAGCCGCCCACGCAGGTTGGCCGTGGCCGCCTCGAAGGCTGTCATGCCGCGCGGAGTGGTACCGGGCTGTACGTCGTCCAGCGAGAACAGTTCGCCGATCTCGCTCGGCTCCACCTCCCGCTCGCCGGCCGGCTCCGGTTCCTCCTCCGTGATCAGGGCCGTGATGGCCTGACGGAGGATGTCGTTGAGTTCGCTCAGGGCCAGCTGGTAGTGCTGCTGTTCGCCCGCGGCGAGGTAGGCAGCGTACGACCGCTGTAGCCGGTCGCGTGTCTCCCAGGCCCTGTTCACGAGCCTGCGCTGTCCCATCGTTCGACGGCGGTCGATCCATGCGGACAGGTGCCTCCACGTCACTCGGCCCTCGCGCAGGGTCTCGCCGTCAGGACCGGTCACGTTGACGAGCAGGCCCTCGACGAGGGAGTACGCGCTGCCCTGCGTGCCGTCGCCGTCGGAGGGGGTGAAGCGCACCTGCATGCGGCCCGGCGTGATGAGCCGTTGGCCGCTCATCGAGCGTACGAACTGGGCCAGTTGGTCGACGGGCCACTGTTCCAGGATGGCGACGAGGTCTTCGTCGGTGGGGCTGGCAGGTTCGGCTGCGGGCTGCTCTTCCTCGGTGTCCGCCGGCTGGGCGCTTTCGGAGGTTGTGGCTGCGACGACGGGGTCCGGGGTGCTGTAGGGGGTCTCGGTGTCGGTCGCCGGTGTCGCCGGTTGCGTCTCCGCGGCCGGCTCCTCCGGGCTGCTGTTCGTGGAGGGGGCGGGCTCGGCGACGGGGGTCTCCGTCTCAGAGATCTGCGCCGCCGGTCCGCCGGTCAGGCCCAGGCGCTGCTGTGCATCCTCGAGGACGCGCAGGACCGGGTAGAGAACGGCGTGCATCTGCGGCACCGCCTCCCCGTCGACGGTGAGGGAGGCGTTGAGTCCTACGACCTGGTCCAGAGCGTCACGAACGGTGTTGACCTTGAGGCCGCGACGGCGTGCTTCGGCTTCCGCCTCGTCGAGGGCGTTGCAGACCAGGTGCAGCGCCTCGTGGGTGTAGGCGTCGTTGAGCTCGGGGAACGTACTCGCCGCCGCCAGCCGATCGAGGAGGGCATCGGGTGACTCCGCCGCGCCCTCGCTCGCCTGCCTCCAGTGCTCGACGGCAAGGGCTGCGATGTCGTTGACGCGCTCTTGGAGACGCAGGGCCGTGGCGTTGATGAAGCGCCGGGTGCTGTCGCGCGGCAGGGTCTGCAGGACTCGTTCGAGGTTGGCGGCGTACTGGGCCAGCGGGTCCTCACGCAGCTCCGCAGCGTCGACGGCCTGCTGGCTGCCGGGCGTGCTGCGGGCGCGCTGGAGTGCCGCGGCCACGCGTCGGGCTACGGTGTCGGCGTCCCAGGGCAGTGGCCGCCGTGTTCCGAGCAGCGCCATCGGGTCGCTGGTCGCGCCCGGGTCGGCCGCTGCGGGAACGGGTTCGGCCGGTGCCGGGTCGGCGGGCGCAGCGTCCGGCGTGGGCTGGCCAGCTGCCGGCTGCTCGCGATCGGTGGTTGGCGTCTGCGGGGCAGCGGTCGTCGTCGGCGCCGGGACCTCGGCCGGGGCGGCGTCCGGCTGCGGCTGCTGCTCGGGGGCAGGGATCGCCGACTGTGGGTCAGCCATCAGACCGGGAAGATCCTCGATCCACTGGAGTGAACCCAGGTCGAGCCGGTTCTTCGCTCGGGTCACTGCCACGTACATGAGCCGGAGATTCTCCGGCGAGGGCAGCGTGGGCTTCCCCGTTTCGGGATCGATCTTGGGGCCGGGGAAGTCGCCGGCGATGAGGACGTTGTCGAACTCCAGGCCCTTGGACCGGTGGGCGGTGCTGACGACGACTTCGGCCCGCAGTTCTTCTTCCTGGATCTTGATGTCGACGAGTTGTGCGGCGATGTCCTTGAGTCCTCGGGGGCTGTGAGCGTCGACGAGGCGGACGAAGGTCTCCAGGTGCTTGGCGTCGTTGTCGTCGCGTTCGACCAGGTCGCGGACTTCGTCCCAGTCCTTGAAGCTGGCCAGTTCCGGGTGCTTGGTACCGCGGCCCGCCATCAGGTCGGCGGCGGCGTCGGCGATGTCGACGATGTCTTTCTTCCCGCCGGCGAGGGCGACGCGGCGTCCCTGTTCGAGAGCGGCAACGACGGCAGCGAGGGCACCCGCGTTGGTTTTGGCGAGGACGGCGTCCGGTTCGGTGACGGTCCCGAGGGTGCTGTTGAGGTGGGGGTTGCCCTCGAGCATGAACGGCGAGCCGAGCAGGCTGAGGAACTCGTTGCCGATGCGGGCCACCTCGGTGCCGAACCGCCACGACTGGGTGAGGGGCAGTTCGATGTCGGCGGGCCAGCCGGTGAGGGCGTCCTCCGCACCACGGAACGCGTAGATGCTCTGGTTGGAGTCGCCGACCACGATGGTCTGGTGGTTCTGCTCCTGGATGACTCGCGAGAGGACAGGGTTGATGTCCTGCGCCTCATCAAAGATGATCACTTCGCCGGGCAGGGTCGGCTTGGTCAGGGCCCACAGCTTCAGGTAGTCGTCGAAGTCGAAGTGCACCTTGTTGCTGACCGGGTCCTCGATGTCCTTCCACGCGGCGCGGGCGTACCGCAGGACGGTGTCCCGGATCGAGCGGGGCGCCTCGGCCAGGCTGCTGGGCAGGTGCGCTGCGCTGATCTTGTCGTCCGCGCTGTTGCGGTAGGCCACGTAGGTGGCTTTCACCAGACGGGCAACGTCCTCGGGTTCATACGTGCGGTCCTTCGTGCGTACCGCCACGTTGATGCCCAGGGCCTCGGTGAGTTGCCACGGCCAGCGGGCGCCCGGGTGGTTCTTGCCCGCGTTGTTGACCTTCTGCTTCAGGCCAGTCTGGCGCAGCGCCCTCGCAGCGAAGGCGTGAGAGGTGGCGGCGTCGGTGTTGGCCGGGAACTTGCCGCGTGCCTCGTCGGCGATGTCGCGGTTGAAGGCAACGTAGGTAACCCGCTTGGGGCTGAGCTCCCGCGCGACCATGGCCATGGTCGTCGTCTTGCCGGTTCCGGCCAGTGCCTGTACCACGACGTTCTGCCCGGCGACGCACGCGTCGATGATGGCCTGCTGCTGAGGCGTGGGCGGGAACTGGGGTGTCTTCTCCTTCTGACCGGCGGTGCGTGCAGCCTCGTCCCGCGCGGCGAGATAGGTCCGCACGGTGCCGATCGCCGTGGCGCGTTTGCTGAACTCGCCTGTGTAGCGCCAACGACGCGAATCGCGGTGGAATTTGAACCCGTTGTCGCGCAGAAGCTTCCGCAGTTCGCCTTCCTGGGTGTACCAGTCGCCCTGACCGGTGCCGGTGAAGAAGACGCCGCCGTCTTCCTCGACGAGTTGGATGCGGTCGCTCCACGGTCCCCCGATGGGCGCCTCCGGGGCGGTGGTCATTGAGGTCTCCTCCTCCGGCGTCGCCTCCGCTGGTGTCTGCTCTGCCGGGGAGCTGGCGGCCGGGGCCGCGGCGGGGGCCGCCTCGGTTGCGGGGCGTTCCTCCGCAGCGGCGGTGGCCTCCGTGGCAGACGGGGCAGGGCTGGGCGCGGCCGCGGGCAGCCGCTCGATGGTCTGCTGGAGCCCGGCCTGGACCCCTTCGGTGTCGTAGAGCAGGGCCACGAGCCGGAAGGCCAGGTGCTGCTCGCGGTCGGAGCACTGCGGCGCGCTTCCCTCCGGTGCTGCCTCGTTGAGCTGCCGGGTCTCCTCGGCGAGCCGGGCCCGCAGGGCGATCGCGGGAGTGCGCACCGCGTCCAGCACGGTGATCAGCTCGCGGAGGCCGTCGGCGGTGTCCAGGGGTGCGTCGAGGTGCGACCACCTGGCCAGTTGGTCGAAGGCCGCCTCTATCTGCTGGATCTCCGGTTGGGTGGCGTAGTCCGTCGTCCACGCCCGTGACGCGGCCTGGAGCAGGCTCTGCCGGGAGTCGCCCAGCGTGGCCACGGTGACGCGGACATTGGCCGGGGAGGTGTAGGCGGTCGGCTCCCGCAGGGAGACGCCGGCGTCGTAGGCCCACATCACGGTGGCGTGCTTGGCGGCGACCAGCGGATCGCTGACCAGGGTGGTCGGTACGTTTCCGACCATCCCGGCCCACTGGCTCGCGAAGCTGGACCAGAAGACGGTCGCGATAACGTCGCCGTCGGGGTTGAGGACCTCCCGGCGCGCGTGCTCACTGGCGTCGACCGCCCGCGCGGTGTAGCCCCTGAGGCCGAGGACGGGCTGTGGCGTCATGGCGAGGCTGGCGGGGGTGGTGGTGGCGGCGTGTGTGGCGGCCTCGTCGACGGTGGCGAACGTGTCGGGCAGGTAGTCGGCGGTGGTCAGTCCCCGGATGCGCCAAGTCTTGTGGAAGGTGCTGTAGCTCAGCTGCCAGTGCCCGGTGCCGGTGGTGGTTTCGTACACCTCCCACGCCGTGGGGTCGTCCTGGCTGACGGGCGCCATGCGCCAGCCGGGGACTCCCGGTACGTCGCGGCCCCAGTCGAGGTACCGGTCGGCTGCCTGTGCGAGGGACATCTCGGTCCCGTCGATGAGGTAGCGGAGCTGACCGTTCTCCGTCGTCGTACTGTCCACGGTGTGACCTGCGGCGCGCAGGGCCGTGGGCACGCTCTGCCGGGTCGTGGCAGATGCCTCGGGTGCTGCGGGGGTGATCTCGGGCGCCGGCGTCCGTGGGAGGAACAGCCGTGTCCACAGCTCGGTGTCGGCTGCGGTCACGGTCAGCCGGCTCATCAGGTGCTCGGCGCAGTCGGCGAGGGCCGACAGGTTGCGCACCGTGCTCGGGTCGGCCGCGGTGTTGGCGAGGTGTTCGATGAGCGCGCGCGTCGTGCCGGTGATGGCTGCCAGGCGGTCCAGTTCGGGCTGGGGCTCGCTGGCGAGGTCTGCATCGTGCGGCATCAGGAATGCCCGGCGTAGGACGGCGGCCTCGGGCGGTGCGTTGTCGGAGGGGAGCAGCAGTCGTTTGCCGAGGTTGGTGACCTGGAGTGCCGCGTGGGCGTCCTGCAGTCGCCGCAGATCGGTCAGTGCCTCGGCCGCGCTCGCGTACGGCAGAGACTGCACGTCTTCTTCCTCTGCCGTCTCGGTGACGGGACCGTCCTGGGCCTGTCCGAGCTGGGTGGACAGCACCGCTCGGATCCGGTCGACGCCGCCGGAGGTCCGGGTGTTGGTCACCGCGGCCGCGTGCGCGTGCGACGCGTCCAGGAAGGCGTGCAGCGCCGCCTGGTCGCCCGGGGCCGAGAAGTCGCTGGTGCGGAGGATGAGCGCCAGTCCGTGTACGGCGTTGGCGTAGGCGGTGAGTTGACCCCTGAACGCCTCCAGTTGCTCGTCGGGGGCCTCCCACCTCAGCAGGTCGACCGCTGTCGTGATCCACTGCTGGGCGACGGTGGCCGCTGGCAGGGTGCTCCCTGCGGGTATCTCTTGGTCGAGGTCCTGGAGGGAGCGGCAGGTGGCGGTCTGCTCCCATGCCTGGCGGGCGGACTCGGCCCGCTCCTGGAGCCGCTCGTAGTCAGCCGAGTCCGTGATCACAGACCGGGGGTCGGAGCCGGCGGTGTGCCGTGGCGCGGACAGCCGGGCGGTGTGTCGGCGGATGCTGCGGGCGAGGCGGTGCAGCTGCTGCCGCTCAAGCGGGTCCTCGCGCTGGTCGGCCGCGAGCAGGACCTCGACCATGGCGTTGTGCCAGTCGGTGAGGGCCGAGGTGATGCGGTGATCGTCGGGGTTCTCGGACAGGCGTCGCATGCGGCTGCGCAGTTCGCGGGCGGCGCTGTCCGCCAGGTCGCGGTTGGTGCGCCGGGATCCGGGCCAGGCACGGAATGCCTCGAAGATCTCGGCCCGGCCGGCGGCGAGGTCCACGGCGTCGGCGTACGGCTCGGGGTCGGTCCCGAGCGGGTCCGGGTGCTCGGCGGGGTCGACCTGGCCGGGGAGCGTGGGTATCTGTGCGACCAGGTCCGACACGTCGGGGGTGGCCAGCAGCCGGGCGCGCAGGTTGGTCATGGCGTTGGCGTAGTTGCCCGCCGCCACCCACACGGGAAGGTCCTGGTGGTGGGTGAGGTCTTGGGCGGTACGTGCCATGGCCCAGAGCTGCTCCAGGAGGGCGTCGGCGTCAGCCGGGGAGAGGCCCTGCAGTACTTCGTGCTGGCGTCGGAGGAGATCTCGCTGCTCGCGGACCCTCACGCGGGGCCGCCGAGGCAGCTCGGCCATGAGGGTGGTGTACAGCGTCTCAGCGAGCGCTTGCGCGGCGGCAGCCTCGGCGGGGCCGGTGAACGGGCCGAGGACGAGGGCGATGTTCCTCAGTTCGGGGTCGTCGATGGCGTCGAGGGCCGCCGCCTCCCCGGCAGCGTCGTGCTGCATGGTTGCCTCGGTGACCGGCTCGCTCGCGGGAGTCCCAGCGCTCGGACCCGTCTCCGGCTGCACCTGTTCGTCTTGGTCCGCCTGTGCCGCTTCGGTGCCGGACACGTCCTGCTGCACGGTGTCGTCACGAAGGTTCGACAGTCGGTCTGCCATGCTGCGCGACCACGGGAACGTCGCCTCGAAGCGCCTGTACAAGAGCCAATCCAGGTCCGACTGGTCGACTGAGGTCCTGCCGAGCCAGACAAGGCCAGGGTCGGATGCCCGGTGCTTCCCCAGCCACAGCAGGAAATGGTCGGCTGCCTCATGGCCGTATGGGTTCAGAGCGCGACCTGCGGCGAGGAGAAGGGCTTCAATCTCGGCTCGGTACGGTTCGAGCTCCTCCGGAAGCGTGCCGACATCCAGGGACTGAGGTGGCCCATCAAGAACAGGGTCGCTGGAGGAGACCGCCAGCGCCCGAAGGAATCGATACTTGATGTCGGACGGGTCGGTCAGGGCGAGCGCCGCCTGCTCGTCGTCGAACCTGTGGCGCGGCGAGTCGGCCTCGTTCGGGGCCGACTCGGGGTGCGCCCACGGGAAGACCAGCAGGAAGCGCGCGCACAGCGCCTCGAGCAACAGGTCGAGCGTTCCCTCGGACGTGGCGGCGCTGTGCAGAGCCGGGAACTCCTCTTCCAGCCGTCGGGCGAGTTCCTCCTCGACGACAGGGGCGGCCTGTTCACGCAGCGGGAAGAGCTCGGCGGCGGTCCGCAGCAGTAGTTCGTCTACAGCTTGCGCTGCGGGCACTGCACTGCTTGGAAGGTCGATGCTCATCGGTGCGATGTGCGTGACGCCGTCGGTATCGGTCACGGTGAACGCGCCGTCGGTGCGGGCAACCTCAAACTGGAACTCTTCTGTCTGTCCTCGTTCGGCCAGGTCGTTCAGTGCGGCGCCGTAGGTGACGTATGGGCTGCTGTCGGGCGGGGTCGCGCGATACCAGCGGTCTGGGGCGAACGGTGCAGAAGTCCCTGCGGCGGCCTCAGCTGCGGCTTCGTCGGAGTCCGGAGATGCGCCGGTAGAAGCGGGCATCTGTTCCGGGTCCGTCGGTTCGGATTGGTTCTCTGCGGTCACGGTACCGGGGTCGCCGTCGACAGCGTCTGACTCTTCGTTGACGATGCAGGGGACGGTCAGGAAGTGGTCAGCGATGTCTTCGAGAGACTCGATGCCGGCGGCGTCGAGGGAGATGTCCCCGTAGCGCTGGGTGCGCTCGCCTTGGCCGTCCATCTCGCGGAAGAACGCGTTGCTGACCCTCACGCCGCCGTCGACCGGTTCGTGGTCGATCTGGCAGATGAAGTGCGTGTGTGGGTCGCGCATGAAGCGCAGGTACCAGGAGTTGATGCCTGGCTGGCCGCCTCGCTCACTGTCCCACGGCAGCGCCCCGCTCATCGGCTGCAGGTTGACGACCACGCCTCGACCGACCAGATGCCCGGCCAGTTCCCGCAGGTGGTCGGGAAGCTCCGGCCAGCTCGCCGGGACGGGGGTGCGACGGGGGCTCACCCATCCGACGCGCGGATCGCCGACGTTGAAGACGCCGGTCTGCGCTTCAGCGTCGAAAGCCCAGATCTCTCCCTGGTCGTCCTCCACCCAGATCTGTCCTGCGGGAAGCTCGTCGCCGGTGAGGGTCTGCTGAATGATGCGACCCACGATCGTGGCCGTTTCCGGGGACGGTGCGGCGGCCCACAGCACCCTCCCCTCCAACGAGCCGTTCACGGGAGCATTGGATGCGGGTGATTGCCGGTACCGGCCGGACGTCACCGCTTCGGCGATGGCATTGCCAGCGAGCTCGCTGTCCTCGCTGGACTCCAGGGCCGCGGCGTGTGCATACGCGGCGGCCGTCAGCCGGTGCAGCCGGTCGAGGCTGGCGCGCGCGCTGTCGTCCGTGCCGCGCAGAGTGAGCGCCAAGCAGTGGGCGGACGCGGCGACCTCGTCCATGACGACGCGGCGCGCGCGTGCTTCGGTGGTGCCCTGCCCCCACCAGACCTCCATGGCCTGGCTGAGGCGGACGAGCATGGTGACGGCTTCACGGTCTTCCCCGGGAGGCGGCACCTCAGGGAGTTCCAGCAAGCTGCGCATGAGAGGGGTGTCATTCCAGACCGCCCAGCGTTCACGCAGGAGCTGCTCGGCGTCGGCGAAGGTCTCTGGTTGCTCATACGGGAGGGCGTCACGCTCGGCCCGGTCCTGGTGCGCGGTGAGCTTCGCCCGGTGGGTGTGGATCAACCGGAGCAGGTGTTGGAGGACGGCGGCCGCGTGCGGATCGGTGGTCTCGGTGGCCGCGTCGATGCCCCGGGCCAGGACCCGTCCCCAGGCGTGCGGGCTGTGACGGACGTCCTCCTCGACGCTGTTCTGGAGTTCCCAGATCAGGCCGCGCAGTTCCGCGGCGTGCAGGAGTTCGCCGTCGTCGGCGTAGGCCTGCGGCCAGGCCTCGTAGGTGCTGAAGATCTCCTTTCGTGCGGCGGCCAGCTCGGTGCGGTCGCTGTAGGCGGCGATGACCGGCGGGAGTGGGGGCGCCTCGCGCACCGGCGTGTGGTCAAGGGCCTGCCACAGGGCGTTGGCGTCGGGCAGCAGGTCGAGCAGGTCGTCGCGGCTGCAGCGGAAGCGGGCCAGGTGGCGCTGGGTCAGGTCGGTGAGGCGGAAGGCCAGCCGCATCAGATCGGGGTCGTCGACGAGTTCGGCGTACCGGCCTGCCGCGTCCTTGAGGGCCGAGTACGCAACCAGGTACTCCTCCACCGTGCCAGGCGGTTCGAGTTCCAGCACCGTGTCCGCCTCAATGAGGGCACTGCGAGCGGCGGCAACGTCGTCCGGCAGGCTGGCCGGATTCGGGGTGGTGCTCTTCTCGGCGTGGAACAGGGCTTGGGCGGTGCGCTGCACCAGGAGGCGGTCTTCTACAAGGTCACGCGCTTCCTGGTAGGGCTCGAGGAAAACGGCCAGCCGTCGTTCTTCGGCGTCGGAGGTGGCGAAGTACGGATCCTCACGCGCGGCGTCATCGGAAAGGGGTACCGGTGCGGCCAACGGCTGGCGAGTGATCGCTTCGTCATCGCTCGACTGGTCGGGCTCGTCGGCTGCCGGCCCGGTGTTCTCGTAGATCTCCTCGAAGCGGACCGGGTAAGGAACATCGTCGCCGTCGAGGTCTTGGACGAGGACATCGCCGGGTTCAGACCCGTCGTACTGCGGATCGACGACCACAGCGTCAACCAGGTCGTCCTCGGTTGCCTCGTCCTGGTCCGCGTGGCGTACCACGTCGCCTGCGTGAAAGTCCGACGTCTGCCAGACACGCCTGGACAGGATTTCCGGGGAGGGCTCGCCCTCGGCCTCGGAGCCAGGCTCTACGCCTGTGGTGTCCTCAACACCCTGGGCCTCGGCCGGCACGGCGGGTGGAACCTCCAGGTTCAACGGGTCGGGCTGCGCCCACTGGTGGGTCTCGAACAGCTGCACGCGCAGGGCGTCGAGAAACCGCGGCAGGGTCTCGTCCGTAAGATCGTCAGCGAGGGCCGGAGCGCGGCGGGCAAGGTTCTCTCGGCACCACGTGTCGAGCATGAGGCCAGCCCCCGACCCCCACTGCCGCAGTTCCGAGGCCGCGGCGTCGACGAGTTCGGCGACCTCTTCGGAGTGCGCGGCGGCCGCGGTGCCGGTGAAGTCCTCGGGCAGGAGCCAGACCTCACCACTAGGCGCGTAGGGGCCAAAGGGGCCGGGCAATTCCCACACACCAGGCTGGGCGTCACTGGCCCGGAAGTTCTGTGGCGCCGGGATGACGTTTACCAACCACGTCCCGGAGGCGTACCGAACCCGTCCATCATTGTCGCGGTATCCGAACCAGTGGCGGGCATCGAAGAGGTCCTCGAGCCGCGCCGGGGCACCCTGGAGCGGCGTCGGGTCACCGCGTCCGGGCTGCTCCAGCAGGCCCGAGCCTTGGAGCTGGGTCATGTGGCGGGCGGCCGCCTGCTGCAGTTCCCGGGTCCGGTCCGCCAACTCCCGAGTGCGCTCCGAGGGATACCATCGCTCGGGGTCGGCGAGTTCCTCAACGAAGGTACCGGCGATATCAAGGAGTTCTCGTAGTTCGTAGTAGGCCCAGGCCTCCAGGCCCGGCGTGTCCCTGCCAGATTCCGTCCGGCAACTGCGGACAACACGATCCAACTCTGCAATTCGACCTTGGTGCGTGTCAGCCGACGCGTTCTCCCAATCACCGTCACTCAGCCAGGCGTCGAGCGCGGCAAGGACGGCATCCTCACCGGCTTGCGCCTTTTCCGCAGTGGCGTACGGGGCGAGATCGGCCTCGTCCGCGGCGGGTACGGCGGCCGGCTCGGATTCGGAATGTCCTCCCGCCAGCCCTTCGATGTCGGCGTCGAGCTGGGCGACCCGGGCGCGAGCCTTGGCCAGTTGGCCCGCCTTGGAGAAGGGCTTGTCGACCAGGGCGGTCGCCCGGTCGATGTCCATCTGTACCTCGTCGACCACGGCGCGGTACTTCTCCAGGAGCTTGTCCAGGCCCTCGACCTTGTTCTCCATGCGGGTGACCAGGCCGAGCGGGGCCTTGTTGCTGTTCAGCAGGGCGTCGAGGTCGTCGACGAAGAGGCTGTCGCCGGGCACGTTCCGGATGGCGAGTTCGAGGACACCCATGACGGTGTTGAGACGGGCCTGAAGGTGCAGGCCGTCGAGGACGGCAATGGGCTCCCAGGGGCTGATGGTCTTCACACCGCGGCGGTTCGCCGCGCGGAGCCGGTCGCGGATGGCGACGGCCAGGTCCACGCGCTTGGTGTAGATGCGGCCATCGGGCCCTTCGAGACGTACGTCGTCGCCGCGTTCTTCCCGGACGGCGTCGCGGGTTGTGACCGCGGCGGCGATCGCGTCGGCTTCGTTCCGGGCACGCTGGAGGGTGTCGGCACCGGTGTCGACGGTGTGCCGCAGATGCTGGTGCGTGCGCCGCCAGCTGCGGTAGGCGGTCTCCAGGAGCGCGAGCTCCTTGTCCGCCTGCATCTTTTTGAGCATCAGCGGGTTACCGGTGGCCAGCGCCTTGACCTCGCCGAACTCCAGGTAGTCCTTCTCCAGGTCGCCGTCCGCGCCGACATCGTCGAGGTCGTCGATCGAGCGGCCGGTGCGGATCTGCTCGATGAAACGTGCCTTGCGTTCGACGGTCTGCCACATGAAGGAGTCGAAGCTGCCCTCCTGCACATAGCGGAAGAGCTTCACCTGCGGGTTCTGGTTGAAGGGGCGGATGATGCGGCCTTCGCGCTGCTCCACGTCGGAGGGCCGCCAGGGGCAGTCGAGGTGGTGCAGGGCGATGAGCCGGTCTTGAGAGTTGACCCCGGTGCCCATCTTTTGGGTGGAGCCCATCAGGACGGCGACCTTGCCTTCGCGGGCGTCCTTGAAGAGGAGTTCCTTGGCTGCCGCGTCCTCCGCGTCGTGGATATAGCGGATGAGCTCGGCGGGCATACCGAGTTCGATCAGCTTGTCGCGGAGGTAGTCGTAGGCGATGAAGTTGCCCCGCTTGCGGTTCAGCTCGCTCGGGGTCCCTCGGTCGGCAAAGGCCATCTGGAAGGCACCAGGCAGTTCCTGGGGCACGCCAGCACGGTCGGTGTACCGGTTGTCCTTCGTCGCCTGCCAGATGTCGAAGATCCGCTGGGCGGCGACGTCGAGTTTGCCGATGGGCGAGGCGGGCCAGCCGACCATGCGGAGGTCCATGGCGCCCATGCGGCCGTCGTTGCTGATGGACAGCAGGTTGTCCTCGGACGCGTCGACCTCGCCGGAGCGGACCGCTTCCGCACGGTCGGCGATGTCCTCCATGAAGGCGCGGTCTTCGTCCGTGGCCGGCACCAGCACGGTCTCGGTCGTGTGCTCGGGGACCGGCAGCTTGATGTCGCGGCGGGTACGCACGTGAGCGCCCGTTCGCCACATACGACTGAAGTCGAGGCTGTTGCGGAACCCGCCGATGCGTTCCTTGATGCGCGGGATGCCCTCCGGGCCGATCTCGGCGCTGACCGTCGTGGTCATGAACTGGGCGGCGAAGGCGTCGAAGTCGTCCAGGCCAGCGGCCCGCAGCAGGTCCGGGCGGAAGAGCAGGAGCATGACGTACGCCTGCGTCATGGAGTTCGGGAACGGGGTGCCGGTGGCGCCCAGGCCCACCCCGGGGCCGTATCGGCGTTCCATCGAGCGGAGCTTGGTCAGCAGGCCGGCCGCCCGGCCGGATCCGTTCAGGGACAGCTGGCTGTTGCGGGTGGGGATGTCCAGGTTGGCGTAGTCCTGGACCTCGTCGACGGCCAGGAAGTCGATCCCGGTCTGTTCCCAGGAAATGCCGGTGCCGGACTCCTTGGTGAAGTGCTTGACCAGCTTCTGGGTGAGGCGTTTGAGCTCGCCCTGAAGATTCTTGATCGTCTTCCGGGCCGTGAGTGCGCGCCGCCCCGTTTCCTGACCCTCGTCTTCGGCCTGGCGGATGGGGTCGCCGGTGTCGGGGTCGTGGTCGGGGTTGGCGGCTTCGGTGACACCCTGTCCGGTCAGTTCGGCCCGGATGATGTTGCGGAAGTTCTCGGTCTCCCCGGCGACGTACTGGTTCTGTCCATTGGCCGAGAGCGGGATCATGTCGAACACGGACTGGGTGAGGATCACCACGTCCCAGTCGCCGTTGGCGATGCGGGCAACGAACTCCTTGCGGCGGGGCTTGGCGAAGTCGGCGCCGTCGACCGCCAGCACCCGAGCGCCGGGGTAGGCCTTGAGGAATTCGTTGCGCCACTGGTCACACAGGTGGTTGGGGACGACGATGGACGGCTTGTTGCTCAGGCCCAGGCGGCGGCGCTCCATGACGGTGGCCGCGATGGCGAGTGTCTTGCCGAAGCCGACGGTGTGGTCGAAGAAGCTGCCGCCGGGGTCGACGATGGCGCGGGCGATCGCTTGCTTCTGGTGGGGGCGCAGGGTGTAGCGGTCGGAAAGGCCCGGCAGCTGCAGGTGAGATCCGTCGCCGGGGTATTCCAGCCAGGAGTTGAAGCGCTCGTTGTAGGCGCGCAGCAGGGCCGCGGCACGCGGCGGGTCGTTCCACAGCCAGTCCGCGAAGAGACGGTTCATCTCCTCCGCTTTGGCCTGCGCCTTTTCGGTCTCGTTGGCGGCCCAGCGCTTGCCAGCCTGTACGTCGGCGCGGGTGGCGTCTTCCTCGAGGGAGGGCGGGGAGACCAGGATGGTCTTGTTGCACAGCAGCCGCTGGGCGAGGTCGATGGCGGTGCGCTTCTCCGTGCCGTAGATGACGGTGGAGGCGTTGGAGTTGTTCACGGCCGTGGGGGCTTCCACGGTCCAGTCGGCGCCGGTGGTGCGCGTGACCGTGATCTGCTGGCTGTTGAGGATTTCCCGCAGGAACTGCTGGACGTAGCGGGGGTCGATCCAGGTGGCGCCGAGGCGTACGTCGTCGATGTCGCCCGGTGTCTTGTCCGGCAGATGGGTCTGTATGACCTTGCGGAGGGCGGTGACGTTGGCCTGCAGCGGGTGCGTGGGGCGCTGGTCGTCGTCGACGAACTGGAGGATCTGCTCGACGTGCGCGAGCTTCTCGCGGACGTTGCCGGAGAGGTAGAGGTCGCCGGGCAGGAGGCGGTCGCTGAGGTCGGGGTCGGCGAAGACGAGGTCGCCGAGCGCGGCGCGGGCTTCGTCGGGGTCGGCGAGGGCCAGCAGCCGTGCGATCTCGGCGAGCCGGACCTCGCCGAAGGTGTCGAGGCAGATGGCCAGTGCTTCGGCCGGCGTCTCGACCTGGGTGGCCTCTTCGCGGCGGGAGACGGCGGAGCGGGTGAAGATGTCGCTCTTGGTGGCGGTGTCGGTGCTGAAGTCGTAGTCCTCGAGCGCGTAGACGCCGGCGGCGTACGGGTCGCTGCGGAAGGCTCCGTGGGCGGTGCGCCGGTCGCGGCGGGTCTGGCGCCTGTTGAGGTAGCCGTGACGGGCGGTGTGGGCGCCGTAGCGTTGGTTGAGTTCCTGCCGCAGTTGCTCGGTGTCGCCGGTGGCGCCGTCGGTGGCTTCGGCGGTGAGCAGCTTGACGTAGGTGTCGCGTAGCGCCAGAAGCGAGGCCAACTCGACCGTGGCGCTCTTGAAGACTTCGCGCGGTGCGAGTTCTCCCCCGGTGACCTGCTGGAAGGTGCCGTCGCGCATGTCGACGAGGGAGCCTTCGAAGCGGGCGAGTTCAGCGCCGAACATCTCCCAGGCGGCCTGCTGGCGGGCGGCGGCCGCGTCGACGTCGGCGCGCTGCTCAGGGTCCGGCGGTCGGACCTGCCGACCCTCGATCCGGGCGGCGGCGACGGCGGCATTGAGGCGGAGAGTGAACTCGGTGACGAGGTCACGGTCCTGGTAGGGGCGTACGACGAGTTCCTCGTCGCTGTACTGGCCGTGGCCCAGGCCGAGGGTGCCGAGGATGTTCTCGGGGTGCTGCGCGAAGTACTCGTTGATGTGGACGACGGTGTCCTCGCCGACCTGGACGGGTGTGAGCTTGGCGAAGTCGGGGCCGCTGGGCTCCACGTCCTGGGGGCGGCGCTGCAGGATGAGCAGGTCCACGATCGCCTTGGTGCCCGCCGCTCGGAGCATGGCTCCGCTGGGCATGCGGAAGGCGGCGACGAGGTCGGCGCGGGCGGCGATCTCCCGTCGGGCGCTCAGGCCGGCCGAGTCCATCGTGTAGTGGCTGGTGAACAGGGCGACGACTCCCCCGCCGAGGTCTACTTCGAGGTCGCCGTCTTCGCCGCTGTCCTCGCCGCTGTCCTCGGTGTCGCCTTCGGGTGCCTGTCCTCGGTCACGGACGAGATCGAGGGTTTTGAGGATGAAGTGGTTGTGCGTGGCGAGGTGCAGCGGGTTGTGCCGGGGGTCGACGAGCGCGATCTCGTCGAAGGGCACGTTGCCGATGCCGCCGTCGAAGTATCCGTCCGGGAAACGGGTGTCGACGTACGACTCCTGGCGGATGTCGGCGTCCGGGTAGAGGTGAGCGGCGATCTGCGCGCTGATCGGGTCGAGTTCGACCCCGGTGAGCTGCACACCGTCGGGGGCGAAGCCGATGAAGGGGCCGGAGCCGCAGCCAGGCTCGACGAAACGCACCCGTGGCGGGGCCGGCTGGGCCCGTTCATCCGCCTGTGCTTCGGTCACGCCAAGCTCCCTCAGGCCCAGTTCCATGAGGGCGTCCCAGATGGGCGGGATGAAGGCGGCGTCCGTGTAGTGCGCGTTGCGGGTGGTGGCTTCGGCGGCGGCCCACTCCTCGTCGGTGAGCAGTTCGCGCAGTTCACGTCGCAGCGGCTCGAAGCGTTCCTGCCGCGGGTCGAACATCTGGGGGATGGCCCCCCACGACGACCAGTGGGCCAGGATCTGCTGCTCGGCTTCGGTGGCGGGCCGGTCTTCGTCCTGAAGGGTGCGCAGGACGCGGATGGCCGCGAGGTTGCCCTGGGCGCGCCCCACCGGACCGGACGGGGCAAGGTCGGCCTGCCCGGTGGGCCGGAAGCGCGGCGGGCGTACGGCGGGTTCGTACGCGGCACGGCCGTCGGAAGTCAGGCTCACGTGCTCGCCGCGGTAGTCGATCAGGGTGTCATCGACGTGGAGGAGGCCGCGCTCAAGCAGCCGCTCGTACACACCTTGGTCGAGTTCGGCGCCGTCAGCGGTGGTCAGGCCCGCTCCGCTGACGTAAGCGCCGCCGGCGTCGATGGCACGCAGGAGTGTGATCTCCTCCGTTGTCAGATCGGTCTGCTGCGGGGTGGACGGAGGAGGCTCGTCCGGCTGCAGGCCGCGGGCCCGGGCCACGGCCTGCTGTTCCTGTTCGCGCGCCAGGTCGTCCGTGAGCGCCTGGTCCTCGGCGTCGTACAGGTGATCCAGAGCGGCGACGCCTTGCTCGATGCTCAGGTCCGAGGCCAGGACGGTGTGGATCGGCTTGGTGTCGGGCTCCTCGCCGGGGACCGTGCGGATCAGCAGGTGCGTGCCGTGCTGTGGGGATGCTTCCTCGGTCACCTCTACGAGCGTGTAGACCCAGCCTGTGATGTCGTGGTCGACGAGTTGCAGCGGCACCCAGGTGAGTCGGCCGTCGGTGAGGGCTTCGTTGTCGGGCAGCTGCTGGTCGGGTTCGTACATGTCGATACCCCCGTGGGTGTGGTGGTGGCCGGTCGGCGGGTCAGATGGAGCGGCCCTTGGCGCGCTCGGCCTCTACCGAGGTGTCGAACAGGTGCAGGAAGGCGGGCGACATCCAGGCGATGACGCTGCTGAGCTCGTCGTCGGAGAGGTCCTCGATACGGGCCTCGCCGTCCAGGAGGCGTTCGACGAGGGTGCTGTTGGACTCCAGCTGCTGCTGGAAGGCGGTCACGCGGTCCTGGAAGCTGTCCTCGCTCTCCAGGCCGTCGTCAGCATCGGTTCCGGTGCCTGGCTCGGGCGGCAGACGGACCAGGTCGTCCATGACGGCGCGGACGGCCTCTTCCTTGAGGAGTTGCAGACGTCCGGCGCGTTCCTCGTGGGTCTCCGCCTCGGGTGCCTCGTCTCGCCGCACCAGTTCGTCCCACAGGTCACCGGCCTGCTGTTCGACCTGCTCGCCGAGCAGGGTGAAGTAGGTGTCGGGGAACGGCAGTGCCGCGTAGCGAGCGGGAAGCCAGCGCTTCCAGTACGCCTTGGCGTCGATCCCGTGCTGGTTCATCGCCATGGGGTCAGCTCTCCTCGTTTGGTGCAGAAGGCGGCGGCGTCGCGGGGGGCGCTCCCGGTGGTCCGGCGCGGGTGACGTCCTCGCGGTACTTGGGGCTCATCCACGACTTGCGGTCCTTGTCGCGGTGGGTGCCGGTGCGGCAACTGCCCGGGATCCACAGCCGGTTGACCCGCTCGATGGCGCGGGCCAGCGCGTCCTGCCACAGGTAGGGGGCGGCGCCGCTGTCCTCCTCGCCCTGGTAGGCCGAGGCGTGGGAGGTCCACAGGGCGGTCAGTTCCTCCACCACGGCTCCGTGCAGGAACCAACAGGCCCGCGGTAGTTGGTCGTTGGCGATCTCGTAGCGGTCGGCGAGCCACAGGACCCAGTCCACGAACCGGGGCCACAGCTTCGCGCGGTCGGCCTGTTCCAGGAGGAGCCAGTTCACCGGGGCGCCCGGGGGCGGCCCTTCCCCGCCGGCAGGGCCGGGCCCGCTGGTGTTCTGCGCGATCTCGAGGAAGTCGAGGCGTTCGCCCTGGGTAGTGACGAGGTTCTGCAGCGCTTCGAGTTCGGAGAGGATCGCGTCGATGGGCTGGAAATCGCTACTCATCGTCCGCTCCCGCTTCCACGGCCATCAGGTCGGGATCTGCGGCCATCAGGTCGGACTGGACGCGTTCACGGGACCGCACCGTGGACTGCTTGATCAGGTCGGCGTGCGGGCCCTCGTAAGCGCGGGTGAAGCGCACTCGGACGGCCGGGGTACGGCGGTGGATGAGCAGACCGCCCCGTTCGGGGATCATGCGAATGTCGGCTGGCTCCAGGACCTCCCGGCGGCGGACCGAGGTGGATACGGACAGGCTGTTGCCGTCGTCGCTGACGCTGGTGGTGTCCTCGTCGAAGTTGCCGGTGAGCTGGCTGTAGTTCTTCAGCTCGTCGGGGTCGGAGATACCGCCGAGGAACAGCTTGACGGTGCTGCTGGCGTACAGCTTGCGGACGCCGAGCTGTCCCCACCGCTCTTCGGCTTGCGCGTAGCTCTGCAACACGGCGCAGATGAACATGTTCTGGCTGCCGCTGACCGACATCAGGGACGGGATCTCCGGCAGGGGACACACGTTGGCGAGCTCGTCGAGGAAGCCGCCGAAGGGGCGGGGCAGCCGTCCGTTGGGGGATCGGGCGGCGATCCGCTTGGCGGTGTCGAACACGGCCTTGGAGAACGCGGCGTTGATGGGGGCAAGCGCGGAGCCTTCCTCGTCCTCGCCCAGGAGGAAGAGGGTGCCGCCGTCAGTGAGCCAGCGGCGGATGTCGAAGACCTCGCCGCCCTCGGGGGCGAAGATGGCGGCCGCCGCCTCGTCGTACAGGGCCACCAGCGACGCCGCCGCGGTGGACCAGGTGGTGGCACGCTCCTCCGGGTCGTGGTCGTGCTGGCCGGCCAGGGCGCCGGCGAGCGCGCCGCGCCCGTGCTCGGACAGGATGTAGACGGCTTCGCGGTTTTCGGGGTCGGAGGACCAGCGCAGCAGGTCCATGGCCGGGCGGCCTGCGAGCGCCGCGGCGTGCAGCCAGCAGGTCAGCAACATCTTCGCGTTGAGGACGAAGTAGCCGCCGCCTTTCGTGCCCTCCTCCGTCTTGGTGGCCGCGCTGAGCGTCTCGGCCCGTCGGCGGGCGACCTGGTAGTTCTCGCATCCCTGGGTGAGCGGCCAGCGCAGCTGCTCCGGCCAGCCCGACAGTCCGGTGGGGTCCAGTACGGCGACCTTGCCGTAGCGCTCACGGGCGTCAGCGGTGGCGTACAGGACGTCGGTCTTGCTGCTCGTGGCAAGGACGGTGCCGGGGAAGGACAGGATGCCCGGCAGGATGATCTGCTGCGTCTTGCCCTCGCGTGGCGGGGCGACCAGCAGGCAGCTTTCCTCGATCGTCGCCCACAGCGGGATCTCGTGGGGCACCGCGATGCCCACCGACACGGCGACCTCGTTGATGTCGACGGTGTCGGGCTCCTGGTGGGCGAGGGCGGGCCGCAGGGAGGGAATGCGCGCCTTGGCCTGCGCCTCGCCGAGCGCGGCCTCGATCTGGCCGCTGGTCGCCAGTCCGTCGGCGCCTTCGCGGGCTCGTCGCGCCCAGGCCTGGAAGGCGGCGACGGCGCCGTAAGTCGCTGCGGCGCTCAGTGCCACGAAAGTGGACCAGAAGATGATCGGCCCGCCCACGCCGGTGCCCACTGGCCACGCGTCCGCGGGGTGCAGCGGGTCGTGGAGCAGGAAGGGCAGGGCGGGGCCCACCGTGTTCCAGCCCGCGCGAGCTGGCTGGCCGTACTGGAGCAGTCCGGACAGTACGGCGGTCCACCACAGCACGGCGGTGAGCACGAACAGCGCGGCCAGCGGGTAGATCCACAGGTAGTCGCGGCCCAGTCGGAACCGGGCGCCGGTCCTCGGTTCGGCGACCTTGATCGGGGGCATCAGGCACCCCCTTTGGCCAGGCGGATCGGCACTCCGGACGCTTCGCTCGTGAACTCGGCGCTCTTGTCCGTCATCCGCCGGTTGGTGTTGGTCAGGAGGGCTTCGGTGCGCGAGCGGATGTGTTCCACGAGGTTGACCCGGCCGCCGACCTGCCACACCGCTCGGCCTGGGGAGCACACGGAGGCCCCGTCCACGATCGCCTTCAGCGCCCATCGGGGCAGTCCGAGATAGTCGGCGGTGGCCTGCGCTTCCTCCCGGTCCTGGTGGTAGATGATCCGGGTGGCGGTCAACTTGAGGATGGCGAGCGCTTCTGGTGCTTCGTCCAGGCGCAGGTCGTGCAGATGGTGCAGGACGGCCCAGAAGCTCAGCCCCAGCCTGCGTCCATACCTGACGAACTCCTCAAAGAGACGGGCGACCGGCCGGTGGCTGAGGATGTGCCAGGCCTCTTCGACGATGAGGGTGCGCTTGATGTCGTCACCGGAACGGATCCAGCCGAAGCGGAGCCACGGGCCGATCACGCTCATCAGCAGCGGCATGGACGGGCCCTCGCGCGGCAGCCGCGTCAGGTCGAAGACGATGAGACGGGCGTCCAGGTCGATGCCGGCCGTCGTCGGCCCGTCGAACATGCCGGACAGGTCGCGGTCGGGGTTGCACAGTTCGTCCAGGGCGAGTGCCGCGGGCTGGCCCCAGGAGAGCAGTTCCTCCGGGCTGACCTTCTGCTCACCCAGGTGCGCGGGCTGCGGGGCGGTGAGCGCGGCGAACACGTCGGACAGGGTGGCGACGCGCTGCTCGCGGGCGGCGGCCGCGACCGCGGCGATGTGGGCGACCGAGACGGCCTTCTTGGTCTGCGAGGACAGCGCCCCGTCGAGGATTTCCAGCATGGAGCAGAGCACTTTGAACTGGTGCTCCACGGGGATGCGCGGGTCGAGCGGGTTGATGCGTACGGCGCCGCGCGCACTGGGGTCGCCGTAGGTCAGGCGGATCGGGGTGATGCCGAGGCGCCGGGCGATGCTGTCCCATTCGCCGACGCCGTCCTCGCCCTGGGCGTCGAGGATGGCGAAGCTGCGGTTGCGGAACCGCAGTTGCCGCAGTACGTAGGTCTTCTCCAGCGCTGATTTGCCATAGCCCGACTTGCCGAGCACGAGGACGTGGCCGGAGGGCAGCCGGTCGCGCCGGTCGGGGTCGTAGAGGATGAACGGGTCGTAGACGTACGCCCGCCCGGAGTAGGCCTCGCGGCCGATGAGAACGCCGCGGGGATCCATGGCGGCGCTGCCCACGGCCGGGTAGGCGCCGCAGGCGTTGGTCGTCGTGGTGTGGATCGCACGGCGGCGGGTCTGCGTCTGGGAGCGGAGCAGCTCGAACATCGCCCGTCAGCTCCTCAGCAGCCCGGTGCACAGCGGCAGCGTGTTGGCGAGAGCCCGGTGGTGTTCCTTGTCGCACCAGTCCAGGCGGATCTGGGCGCGCGCGGCGGCGGCACGCACGGTGTCCTTGTCCTGGTCGAGTGCCTCTTTGCTGGAGGACGTGACGGTGACCCAGCCGGCGAGGCGGATACCGGCGGCCCCGTCGGCGATCTCCTGAACGGTGCTCAGGCTCTTGCGCTGTGCGGCCGTCTCGCGCGGGTCCTTGAGCTTGCCGGCCTTGTGGTCGGCCTGGCCGATCTCGTTGGTGGAGTCGGCCATGGCTTCGGTCAGCGCCTGGTCCCCGGGGACCAGGTCCATGGTGACGGCGACGGTGAACACGATGTCCTTCACGTACAAGATCAATGGGGCCATGAAGTTCACGCTCACCTGCAGTACGGGCCACTTCTTGATCCAGGCGGTGGCGGAGTACCAGGGCTCGGCGCCCTCGAAGCTGCGGGCGATCACGTGGTCTTCCGGGCGGGCGTCGAGTTCGGCGGGCCAGGCCGTGGCGCGGTTCATGCCCACGGTGTCGTCCAGCCAGTGATCGGGCCCGTACGCGTGCTGGAAGTAGGAGGCGAGCGCGGGTTCGTCGAGGTTGCGGACGTGACGCAGCTGGCCCTGGCCGAGGGAGCGGATGAATGCCTCGATCTCCTTGCCGAGGCAGACCGCGAAGCCTTCGGCGAGGCTGTGGTAGCGGCGCGCCTCGGCGACCAGGTCGGGCGTGTAGGGGATGCCGACCACGAGGACGAGGCGGCGGTCCTCGGCGAACAGGGCGACTGCCTGCTGGAGTTCGGTGTAGGAGGCGTGCAGCCAGTGGGCGGCCTGCGGGTCGGCGCGCGTGTGCGCGTCGCGTGCGTGGGCGTTCGGGTCGGCCGGCACCATCCGCGCGATCCACTGCAGTCGGCGGATGCGGCCGCCGCTGTCCGCGGTGGAGCGCAGCAGGTGCTCCCAGGCGCCGATGAGTGACTCTTTGTCCTCGATGTCGAGGGACCCGAAGTCCCGCTGAGCTTCGACCTCCAAGGCGGCGCAGAACATCTGCTCGCTCGGCTGCAGCAGGACGGCGATCTGGCCGTAGGCGGTCGGGGCGTCGATCCAGCGGAGATCGGCCGGAATGCCCGGGGGAAGCGCGATCGCCACGGGCTGCCCCGAGAGGTGGACGCCGGCCTGCGGCGCGCTGGAGGCGTACAGCAGCGAGCCGTCACGCAGCGACCGCCGGTAGGTGCGGTTGATCTCCCACCACCGCAGATAGGTGCGGCCCTGGTAGGGAAGGAGGACGGCCGTGACGCACACGCCGAGCCACCCGGCGAAGGCACAGATCTTGAAGGGGATCCCGGGGACGAGCCACAGCATCAGTAGCCCGCCGCCGAACCCGGCACCGAGCACGAGTTGTTCGTCGGGTTCGAAGCGGCGGCCGAGCAGCCCTCTCGGCCGGGGGGCGGCGAAGCTGAAGGTGCGAGCCATGGGAGATTCCTCGGGGTCGGCATAACGTGGTGGGGGTGGGGCTCAGCTCTCCTCGGCGGGGGGCCAGGACGGGCCTTCCGCAGGCGGGGGCTCGGGAATGGTGACCGTCGGGGCAGGGGAGCCCTGGCCGCCCCCGCCCGGGGCGGAACCGCCGCCCGATGACCCTGCGGACGAACGGCCGCCCGGTCCTCCCCCGCCGGAGCCACCGGCGGATCCACCGCCGGACAACGCGGCCCCGGGATCCGCCGACGGCAGCGGCGGGTCGCCGCCCCCGGAGTCGGAGGGCGCTCCCGTGTCGGAAGGCGCCGCTGTGTCGGGGGGCGCCCCACCGGGGCCGCCAGCCTCGTCGTCCCCGCCGGGTTCGTCCGGGAGCGCATCGGGTCCCGGGACCGGCGGGCCGCCTCCGTCGCCGGAAAGACCGCCGCCGTCCGCGTCGTCGTCATCCCCGGAACCGCCGATGCCGCCGACGCCTTCGATGCCTCCGCCGGCATCTGCGGCACCCTCAGCCGCTGCGGACGTGCCTCCGGTGGCGGCGGCCGCCCCAGCGCTGCCCAGACGTTCCTTCAGGTCGTCGTAGCCGTCGGTCACGGCGTCCTTGAGGCCTCCGGCCCGGCCCTGGAAGTCGTCGCGTGCCTGGTACATCTGCTGGATGTCATCGCCGAAGCCGGGGATGAAGCGGTAGATGGTGAACGGCATATAGAGGGTGATGCAGAGCAGCGCGATGGCGGTGAGGAGCGTGGAGATCGTCTTGCCGATGTTGGACACACCGTCGGTGTGCGCGAGCAGACCGCTTGCCAGAGCGAGGCAGGTCAGCGTGACGTACTTGCTGGCAATGATGGCGACCATGGCGCTGATCCACTTTTTGGTGTGGTCCCACAGCGCCCGGTCCACCAGCCCGGCGAAGACGGTCGGCCCGAACACCAGTCCGGTGAGGATCATGGCGTTGCGCACGATGAGCTCGCACCACACACCGACGATGAGCGCGAGGAGGAAGGAGCCGACGAACCCGACGATGATGGAGCCGCCGGGGATGACGAGCAGCGCGGCCAGAGCCGCTGTGATTGTCACGGCCATGCTCGCGATGTCGTCGGCCACGGGAGCGAACATCGCCTCAGCTGCCTGGTCGAACAGCTTGACGGCGTAGTAGACAACGCCAGGTGCGAAGGCCGTCACGAGGACGGACATGAGGAGGAAGCCGATCGACTCGCCCAGCGCCTGCAGGGGCGGGACACCCTGGGCGGCGCGTTTGGCGACGGCGATGAGCCAGTACACCATCGTGAGCACCGTCGAGGCGGCGAATGCCATGGTGTAGGTGCGGATGAAGCCCTCGTTGCCCCAGTCGATCTGAGTGGTCGAGCCGATGAGCAGCTCGACGAGGTACTTCAGGAAGGACGCCACCGCGTCGCGGATCGCGTCGGCGATGTAGCCCATGGGGTCGGAGGCGAAGTCGATGGCCTCACCGGCGCCGTCCCAGGCGTCCTTCGCCCCCTGCACCGCATCGACGGGGGCCGTGACGACGCCGGCGGCGACTTCGCACAGCTTGTCACCGAACGGCAGCTTGCACGGGTCCGGTGCCGCCTGCGCCCTCGGAGGCGGGAGCAGCACCTGGAAGGTGACCGCGAGGAAGACCACCCCCGGCAGCCTCCTGCGCCAGGTCAGGCGCGGGTCAGTCGGTGAACGGCGCGGCATCGAAGTCACGGTCAATCCGCTGGAATTCGGAGATGTCGGTGGGGTCCTCGCTGCCGCTCTGCACCGGGGTGGGCCCGGTGTCGGAACGGATGGCGCTCAGCTTCCAGTCGCCGCCCTGCCACTGAAGGCTGACGGTGACGGTGGTCCATGAACCGGTGACCGGAAGAGGGGAGTCCTCGGACGTGACGCCGACGATGCCGGCCATCCACAGCTCAACCGACGCGGCCTCCGGCACATAGCTGACGACCCGGGTGCCAAGGACGGCGCTGCGCGAGACGAGGCTCTGCTCGGCCTGCTGCTGGGTGAGCCCCAGATTGGTCAGGGCGCTGCTGGCCGAGTCGTCGTCGCTGCTGCGCAGTTCGGAGTAGGCGCTGCTGGTTGCCATCGCGCGCAGCGTCTTGGACCGGACGGTCGGGTCGGCGAGGTAGCCGGTGCTCGAGCGGGCGAGCTGGTAGTTGACGGCGGCCTTTATAGCGCCGGCCTGGCTGCGGGGGTAGCCGACGGGGACGCCGTCGACGGTGCGGTGGGCGGAGATCTTGGCGTTGCCGCCGACGGGCTCCCTGACGACCGGACTCCCGGCGCTGGCTTGCGGCGTGCCGCCTGCGCTGCTGCCGCCTCCGCTGTCGCCGCCTCCGCCGACCAGCAGGCCGATCACGACGAGCAGGCAGAAGGCGCCGGCCAGGATGACCGCGACGCGAAGGCGACGATTGGGGGACGGCGTCGGGGCGGCCGCCGGGGCGGACCCGCTGAGCACGCGGGTTCCGCCCGACGCGGTCTTCTGCCGGGGCATCAGATTCCCATCCCGTAGACGAGCGTGAAGAGCGTGCCGACACTGGCGACGCCGAAGGCGCCGACGAGGGCTCCGATGAGGTTGTTGCGTCCCTGGTTGAGGGCAACCGGATCGTTCTGGCTCTGGCCGAACTTCATGTTGCCGAAGCTGATGATCGCCCGGCCGAGCAGGAAGATCAGCACGGCGGCCATGATGATCTGGATGACGGTGCGGGCCGTGCTGTTGAGGGCGTCGAAGGGCCCCCAGTCGGGGGCCAGTCCTCCGAACAGGTCCCCAGCACCTCCTCCCCCTCCGCCACCACCTCCCCCACCGCCGGCTTTCTCCGGCGCTTTGGGAATGAATATTCCGTCCGCTCTGAGCATCAGGCGCCCCTCCCACGGCTGACTCCACGGGGATCACTGGCGCAAACGTACCCACCTCTAGCCGTGATTGACAACGTGTGTTTCTATTTTCCCACGTGGCACGCTGGTCGCGATCACCCGATCCGGCCTGCGTGAGCGTCCCAGCGGCCCGCACAACACCGCCCCTGCCTGCATAAACAGCCGGGCGAGGCGGAAGGGCCCGCCCAACCGGACGCCGACTCCCGCCCTTCCACCACCGGGCGGACTCACCCCGATCAGAAATAGGCGTTGTCACCGAGGGGGGATGGTGAAGAAGGCCGTCGCAGCCGTCGCAGCGTTCATATGTGCAGTTGTGTGCGTCTTCATCGCCGCGTCCCTCCTGATCGGGGGCGGCGCCGGCGAGGCGAACGCGGCCACCTGCACCGGGAAGCTCACACCCGTCGGGGACGGCACCAGCGGCCCGGGGGACGGCGGCGCGGCACCGGAGTTCGAAGGCGTCAGTCAGGACAAGACCTTCCAGATCCGCATCCCGCTGACGCCTCAGGGCGAACAGACGCTGCCCCGCTGGTCGGCCGCTCAGGTCCGTAACGCGGCCACCATCACCAACGTCGCGCGGACAAGGAACCTGGCGCCGCGCGCCGCCGTCATCGCGGTTGCCGTCGCCATGCAGGAGTCGTCGCTGAACAACCTCAGTGGCGGGCACGCGGATTCGGTGGGGCTGTTCCAGCAGCGGCCCTCACAGGGCTGGGGCACCGTCTCCCAGCTGACCGACCCGGTCTATGCGTCGAAGAAGTTCTACGACAGCCTGGTCAAGGTCTCGGACTGGCAGACCAAGCCGCTGACCAAAGTCGCCGCCGGCATACAGCGCCCGGCGGAAGCGCTCCGCGGCGAGTACGCGAAGTGGGAGCAGTCGGCTGGCTCCCTCGTCGCGGACGCCTGGGGCGATCACGCCGTCACGTCCGAGTTCGCCGGCTGCGACACCGACACCTCGTCCACGTCCCAGACGGCCGTCTCCGGCGCGGTGGATCCCGTCACCAAGCTCAGCTGGAAGGCTCCCCGCTCCCCCGCTCAGGCGATCCAAGCGGCCCGCAAAGCCAACGGCATGAGCGGCTGGTACCGGCTGTGCGAGCTGTTCGTCGAGCAGGCCTACGGCACCCGAGCCGTCCATGCGAGCGCCAACGTCGGCTGGCAGGCAGCCGTCAGCGGGGGCTACGCCCACCCCGGCGACTCCCGGCCGCCGCCCGGTGCACTGCTCTATTACGACACCGGAGAGAAGGCCGGGCACGTCGCGCTGTACCTGGGCCGCGACCAGGTGGCCAGCAACGACATCGTGACGAACGGCCAGATCTCGATCGTCTCGCGCAAGGAACTGACCGACGGCCGCTGGAGGCTGCGCTACCGCGGCTGGGCCGAGCCGCGATTCCCCGCCCATCCCGGCCCCAACCGCATCTGATCCCGCAGGAGTTCTGCATGTCCACCGATGCCGTCGTGAACGTGGTCCTGGAGGCCGACGGAACCTGTGTGGTCGACGGGGACTTCCTGCCGGTGCCCGCCGAGGTCCCCCTCCCCACCGTCGTGCTGACGCACCTGCAGATGGAAGCCGCCGCCCGGGCAGCACCGGTGCACGCGGTGATCCAGGACCGGGCCCAGGGCGGCCCGCCGTTGCCGCTGCGGGTGCACCCCTCCGGTGCCAGCGAGCCCTGGCAGGAATACCCCCAGCTCCCCGACCCCGAGCCACCCACCCCGCAGGCCGGCCGACGCTGGAACGACCTGCCCGACATACCGCTGGCCCGCCCTTGGTCCGTCCTTCCCGACCCGTACGCCGAGGTCCTCGAGGACATCTGCCGCGGAGCACGTCCGGACAACTTCCGCGAGCGCGCGGCCGCCACCGACCGGCTGCTGGCCGAACTCACGGAGGTCTTCGGTGCCGACCACTGGCGCACCCTCGTGTCCGGACACGTCCGCGGTGACCTCGCCTACCTGTGCGGTGACCTCACCCTGTGCGCACGGACGTTCATCTACACCACCCGGCAGTGGCAGCGGGCCGTCGGCCCCGAGCACCCCATGGCCCAGGCCTCCCTGCGCAACGCCGTGGGCTGCTGGCGGCGCCTGCCCACCGACGAGGCACGCGAGGTCGGCGACACCGTCATCAACCTGCTGGAGACCGCCCGCCACCGCGACGCCCGAATCGCCCGCGCCCATCTCGCCCGGCTGACGGCGGCCGCATGAGCACCGCGCCAACCATCCGCCCAACCCAACCACTCCCCGCGCCGCGAAGGAGACCCACCCGTATGCCTGCCGCAACCCTGACCTCGCCGACCACCACCCTGTGGGAGCAGGCCGTCAACCGTGCCCAGAGCTACCTGGCGCCGCAGGGACTGGACGCCACGTTCACCCTCGAGGACGCGGTCGAACTCGGCATCCCCCGAACGCAGGCCGTGATCGTGCTGGCGATGCTGGTCGACATCGGATTCCTGTACCCGTCCCACCAGGACGGCGTCTACGCACGCCGCCCCGACCTCCCGGCGCTCGGCGCGCGCGGTCACGTATGGAGGGTGCTGTACACCCCGTGCGGCGACCAGGTGCAGATCTTCGGCGACCGCCCGCCGCGCCAGGTGTCCCAGCTCCGGGTCCCGGTCAAGTGGCTGTGCACCGCCTGCTCGTTCATCGCGCCGACGGGACTTCGCCTGCCACGGACCACCGAGCGCGCCTTCTCCCACCTTCTGCACTGCCCGGCCCGGCGCCCACTCGCGGTGACGGCCTGAGCGTGTGACCGCGTCCCGGCGGGCCTGGGCCCCCGCCGGGACGCTCCTCTTCCCGGCTCTGCAGATCGGAGAGCCTCATGCAGCAGCCCCTGAGCACCGCCCTGGACGACTGGCAAAGCGCCTGGAACGCGCAACAGGACGCCGCGCTGGCCGCGTTGGCCACCGCGTTTCCCGGACTCGAGCGAATGCCGCCTCCCACCGGCTGCTGTGATCCACGGATGCGGGTGGAACGGCCCGGCGAAGCCGCCGGCACCGTGTGTTTCGACGACCACGGCCGGGTCACGGTCGACTTCACCGACATCCCCCAGCAGGCCCTGGGCCAGGCACTCAACAAGATCTTCGGGCCGGGCTGGTTCGACGAAGGGCCCGACGGCATCGCCGATGCTCCGCCCGGCACGTACAACTGGGACGACGACGCCACGTACGCCGAGTACGAGATACGGGTCGAAGTCGACGCCACGGCCACGTTCTGTATGTCGTACGTCAAGGTCGACGACGCCGTCGCTGTGCTCGATGAGCTTCAGCAGAATCTTGGGCAGGCCCCGAAGACACCTGCCCCTGAGTAGAAGTAAGTTGTGTGCGCTTCCGGCCGCCGTGCCGACGGCGCCATGTCGTGTTGTGAGCGGCCGGAAGCGCCGGCCCCGTAGTGCGGCAGTCCCGTGTCCGTCGAGACTGTCTGGGCCCGATCAGGGTTCGGTGCGGTGACCGAACGGCTTGTTCAGTGCCGGAGGCGGGCGGCTGAGGCCAGCTCCGCTCGCGCGTACGGAGCCCGACCCGGCGCCGGCTCCGCGCGCCTCGGCGCCCGCACGCCGTGGAACGCCTGGGCGAGCGCTGCGAGGCGGCTGACCTCCTCCGCGAAGTCGGCCCCTCCGGCAGGGAGCGGCAGGACCTGCGTCTCCACCTGTCCGCGCTGGCGCGCGCGAAGGGCCGCCCGCCATTCGATCGCGGCCGCCACCGCGGCGGCCTCGTCTCCCGCAAAGCCCGCTCGGCAGGCACTGGCTCGCGCCTGCTCGCGTACCGGTGCGCTCAGGTGCTGCCGAAGTCGCCACATCGCGTCGTTGATGTCGATGACCTGGCGGTAGAGGTAGGCGTTGCCGGTGGTCGCGGCGATGGCCCTCCCGGAGCCGCCGTCCAGCGCTGCCCGCAGGGGCTCCAGCGCGGCGAGGGCTCGGCCCGGGCGCGGCATCTGCGGAGTGATGGCGTAGCCCATCAGGGTGGCGAGATGTTCCACGGCAGTCTCGTCGGGAGGGCCCGACAGCTGGGGAACGGCCGCCTCCATCAGGCCTTCCGGGAGGTCTGGCAGCAGTTGGTTCAGCGGGTGCGCTCTCGCCGAGTCCGCGGTGTCCGGGCCGGCCCAGCGCAGCGCCCGTGCGGCCATCTCCCGGAGCACGATGTGCTGCTGGTGGGGCTGGCTGGTGTCGCGGGGGTAGAAGACGTGGTCCGTTCCCGCGATCGACAGGCACGTGACGGGCAGTTCTCCGTCCTTCGGGGCCCAGGGATGCTCCCTCAGCTGGCGCCCGTTGGTGGTGTACAGACGCTCGACGTACAGCCCCATGGACGCCTGCCGGCCGCTGCACAGTGCGGCGAACGCGGTGGAAGCAAGTGCCCATGGGGCACGCGCGTGGGGCGTCATCTGCGGCTCTCCTTCAGGTCTTTGCGTCCCCACGTCGGCCGCCAGCGTTGGCCCGAGCCCGTGCCGGGCTCCCGTGCCCGACCGCCCCGGCGGCCGGACAGCGTGCTGTTCGAGCAGTCGAACGGCGACCGGGCGGCTAGGCCTGCGGCGGCCTGTGAGTGGACTGTTGGGCGGGAGCGGAGGCCGGACTCCACGCAGCACATGCGGGTGCGCTCTCCGTGGGATGCCGGAGTCGGCCTCGGTAAGAGGGCGGTCGGCGCGACGGCGACGGCTGTGGACGAGATCACGGATGCTCCTGTGGTACGAGGCCGTTCCTTCAGGTGCTTTGTGCGCGGGGGTGCCGCCAGGGACGGCGGCGGCACCCCCGTCCAGGGGCCGAGGTTCGCCGCGCAGGGGGATGGCGGCTGACCATCACAGGGGGGTGTACGGTCCCTCGGCTGGCCCGGTCCATGGTGTCCCGCTGAACCCTCGTCAGGTGCTGCCCGTCCCGGCATGGAAGGGAACGCGGGCTGGAGGCTGCGCATGCACAGATGAGCCTCATTCCGGTCCCCCTCCGCCCGTCGGGCCCCCTTGGGGCGCTCGTACGACGTCCCCTGACGCCGCCCGCGCTCAGTACAAATCGACGCATAGCAAGTCACTTCCCCGTGCCGGACACGGGACCCGATCGGGCCACCGTGTCACGGTGTGCCGCGTGAACGTCACGTTGCACTGGCGATCCTGCCTATGCGAGCGGAACCATGTCAACAATAGTGGGGAAACGATGGCGTGGCCGTCGATTTTTGACACAATTGTGGAATGAGCGGGGCTCGGGCAGCACTCAGAGTCACACGAGGCGGACGCCGTTGCGGCACAGCCCGTCGCCCAGCCGACGGCTCGTCAGGGCGTCATGTGCCGACGGATTATGCCGATCGAGCCCAATCGTGTCAACGATTGTTGAAAGAAGCACCTCTTGGATGCCACATTGAAGAACACCGACGGGCGCTCCAGCCACAATCGTGCCCACGGCGCGTGACGAAAGGTGCTCATGACCGCTAATCTCGGCGGGGCTGCGCGTACGCGGCCTGCCCCCGCCGCCTACGACTTAGGAGAAGGCACGGCTATGCATGCCGCCGCTGACGCGTCGCAGGCGGACGATCTTGCGGAGATCATCGCGTCGATCGATGAGCTGCTGTCCATGCTCGGTATGAGCCGCGACGACATCGACCTGGACGACATCTCATACCAAACGGCGATACCGGTTGATCGGATTCGCTCGCTGCTCAACGGCGAACACACGGAGCCGGAAGACCTCCAAGAGGCCTTCAAGCAGCGGCTGGTCTTCCTGCGCGAGACCCGGCTGAAGCCGGGGGGCAAGCGCTACACCCTCGACGAGATCGCGGCCGGAGCGGGCATCTCCCATGGCCAGGTCGGCTACCTCCTCAATGGTGAGCGCCGACCCGGTTTCGCGGTCCTGGCAGGTCTGCAGCAGTTCTTCGACGTCAGTCCCGGCTTCTTCACAGCCACGGAGCGTCAGGCCCTGCACCGGGCACTCCAGCCGGTGCACGAATCACTGACCCACCTCGCCCTCCTCAAGGGCAAGGGCATCTCCCAACTTGCCCTGCGCAGCAGCATTGCCCCGGGTGCGTCCAGTCGTCTCGGCCACGAGCTCCGTGCAGCGCTCGAAACGGCTCTCAGCCAGACCGAGCCGGAGGACGCGGAAGTGCAGGAACTCACCGACAAGATGCTCTCCCTGCCGACGAGGAGCCGCCGCCGGATCCTCCCGGTGATCAAGGAGATGCTCGGCCTGGTGCGACCGGATGGTGAGCCGTCGGACGACGCCTCCGCCAAGTAGCCCCACGGGCCCGACGCGGGGCGCCGGTCACTCAGCGACGCGCCAGCACGCGGGCCGTCCGTATCAGGACGCGCGGGCTGGTGAGAGCGCGGGGATGCTTGCGCATGTTCACCACGTCCATGAACTCCTTGTTCACGGCAGGGTCGATGACGGAAGCCGCCACCACCTTGTCGCCGGCCCAGCGGATCATCCGGTACCCGGGCGGATAGGGACCGGTGACATGGGGCTGGGCGAGATCGGCGGTGGTCGACACCTGCCACGCCGCGTCCACGACGACGCCGAGCCTGCGGAAGTAGTCCCACGCCGGCAGTCGGGGCGAAGTGCCGGATCGCAGGTGAGCTGACAGCGAGGAGGCCCCCAGCGTTGCCAGGGTGAGGCCCTGGCCGTAAGCGGGGTTCACCGAGGCGACGGAGTCCCCGAGCGCCACCAATCCCCCTGGGAAGCGGTTCAGGCGGGTGAAGGTGCGCCGCTGGCTCTCCCGGAAGTGGAACGTCTCGATGTGTCCGTCGAAGCTGCACTGGTCGGCGACCTCGCGTATGGGGGCGACGCACCGCCTCATCCGCCGCAGGAACTCCTCGGGGTCGTTCCCCGGCCGGTAATCGCTGTAGCCGACCAGCACCACCGACCATCGATTCCCCTCGACTGCCACCATCGCACCCGGCTCGGCAAGGTGCTGCTGGTAGCCGTTGGCCGGGCCCGGAGAGGCGTGGGCGACCACAGTGCCGGGGAGTTCGTCACCGCGGTGGAAGGAGGCGGTGGCGTAGCCGAGGTCGACCTGCATGCGGTCCAGCGGCGCCGGGTCCCACCCGTTCTCGGCCAGCCAGGTACTCAGTCGGCTGGAACGGCCCATTGCGTCGACGACCAGATCGGCGTCCAACTCCTCCAGGACGGGCGCCGATCCCGTGGCCTCGGAGGGCGAGAAGCGAACCCCGCACACACGGCTGCCAGTGAAGAGCAGACCTCGGGCCCGCGCTGCCAGCACCGTGACGTTGCGCAGGGCAAGCACACGACGGCGGACCTGCTCCTCGAGGAACGGCCGGGTGGCGCCGACCATCGCGTTGTCGGGAATGCAGGCCTTCAGCACTCCATCGACGTAGTACTGCACAGCGGGCCCTGTCCCCAGGTGGGCGCCATCCTCGACGAGAGCTTCGATCATGCCGGGGAACCAACGGTCCAGTTGCGTGTGTCCCATGGAGAGCAGGGCGTGCAGCTGCTGGCGATGCGGCGCGCCACGTCCCAGGTCGTCACTGTCCGGCTCGATGATGACCACCTCGTCCGCATGGTCAGCGAGCACACGCGCCGCGAGTAGACCGGCCCAGCTTCCGCCCATCACAACTGCTCGTCGCACTGAAATCCCCCCGAGGATGGGCCCCTTGGCCCAGGTAAGTCTCTGTCGCATCGCACTCAACGGATGTTGCGACCCTAATGGTCCTCTGCCGGCCCTGACACCTCCGGGCACGCAGTGTGGTCCACAGCTCCGTCCGGCGGGCGTGCGGGCATGGGGCGGGGGATGCCAGCCGACTCAGGCCTTCGTACGGCCCGCGGCCTCCGACTCCAGCAGCGCCGCGGCGACGATGGGATGCACGAGCGCCTTGGAGACACGAAGCAGACGGTCGCGTTCCTGACCGGCTGGGGTGTCGTCGCCGGGCAGCGGAACCACCGGCCCGGCAGGGGGCTGAGGCCGACTGGTGCGGTCCCCCTGCTGCTGCATCGCCGCGTCGAAGCTGCGGACGGCGTCACGCAGGGAGGCGGCGGTCACGGCTGCCTCCAGGTCCTGGCCGGACAGGGGTGTCCAGGTGCCGGGCTGAGCCGCCTGTTGCTGGTGCAGGCGGCGCACGGCTTCCATCGGGGCGGCGGACACCCAGGGACGCAGTGCCCGTACGCCGTCGAGGATTTCAATGACGCGGCGGTGCAGCTGGAAGGTCACATTCAGCGCGAGGCGCCGGCCACGGGAGGCGCTGACGCTGAAGGCGAGGTCCTGATCGACCCCGGCGACGACGAGGTCCCACAACGGCTGCAGGGCCCTGAAGTCGCGCAGCTCGCGCCGCCAAGCCACGAAGGCGGCCCCGGACAGCCCGTAGTACAAGCCGATCGTGCCGATGCAGCCGCAGGTGGATCCGAGCACCCCTACGGTGTCGAGACTGTGGTTGCCCATCGCCGCCAGCGCGATGGCCGGGGCGGAGCAGACCACGTAGCCGAAGACGCCCAGGGCGGCGATGGCGAAGGACCGCAGTGCGTGCTGGATCCGCGGGTCTTCCAGTTTCACGGTGCGGCACTGGCGCCAGGTGTTCAAGGTGCCGCTCGCCAGCGTGGCCAGGAAGACCGCCAAGAACAACAGCACCATGGGGTCGTCGGCGAAGGTCGTGTTGAAACGCAGCGGGTCGGCTGGTCCCGAGAGGTCGGCGAGCGAGAACAAGACGATCATCAGGCTCGCTCCGGCCGCGTAGCCCGCGGTCCACGTAATCACGGTGTGCCGGAGTCCGGACGGCTTCTGACGCAGCTGCGGATTCCACAGCAGAGTCAGGATGTGCGCCATCGCGAAGCAGACCAGGATCCCGACGTAGACGGGCAGGGTCGCGAAGCTCGGCCGGCCGGTAGCGTCCCCCAAAGCCCGGTATCCGGCGGGCGACGCCATGATGTAGACCACGCCTCCGCACCACTGCATGGACACCGTCAGGGCCAACGCGGGGGTCGCGTCGCGGAGGAGGGCCAGGGTCTTCCAGAAGCCCATCGTGAAGGCCACGACCGCGATGAACAGGTAAACGATGTTGGACAGGCCCTCAGACACCGGTCCTCCGGTGCGCCAGTGCCGAAGTCACATAGTCGGTGCGGCTCTCGTGCGTCCTGAGCTCAAGGTGCCTCTGCAGCATGACCGTTGCGAAGGTCTCCGCGCGCCGCTCGTGGGACTTGCGGTAGTGCGACCTGCCCAAGACCTTCTGGATGGGTTCGGGTCTGAGCCCGGGCAGCAACTGCCGGACCACGTCAGGAGCGATCGGCTGAGGCGTGCCGTCATCCGCGGGGTGCTCTTCCCACAGGTGGAACAGCTCGTGAAGGCTGACGTGAAGCCGGGTGAGCTCGCTGGCGTTGGCGTCCGCCACGATGTAGTCCCGGTCCCGGCCGCGAGCGCAGAACCCGGAGACCTCCGGGGGCAGCGGGACCTCGGTGAGGGTGATGGGCTTGCCCCGCTTCATCGCCACGGCGTCGACGAGGTCCTGCAGACTGCGCACGCCGGACAGACCGATGTCCCGACGGATGAGCCGCGTGGTCGACCAGGTGGCGGTGAAGATGGCCAGTTGCTCGCGGGCCGAGGCCCGTAGAGACGAAGTCCTGCGACGCGTGCGGTCACACGCTCCCGCGCTGACGAGCGCGGATGGCTCCTCGGTGCTGCA
Source organism: Streptomyces sp. NPDC003011 (assembly GCF_053591515.1). Lineage (NCBI taxonomy): Bacteria > Bacillati > Actinomycetota > Actinomycetes > Kitasatosporales > Streptomycetaceae > Streptomyces > Streptomyces sp. NPDC003011. The sequence goes on along the minus strand of NZ_JBSFTY010000029.1, from coordinate 1,651 downwards.
TGGCTTCTTGCTGCGGCTCTCATTCATAGCTCAGTAGGTGCCTATCCTCGCGCGCTGCTGACCGGACCTCCGGCCTCGAGTCCGGGCTCCGCCGTCCGGTGTCGGGGCGCCGATCCCGGCGGTCAACCGGCGTGCGGCATCCGCCGACACGGCCGTTCGCAAAACCTTTGTTCGAACCTCAGGTGTGCACGTAAGTTGAGCCACTGCCCGAGTTACGGTCACGTACCGTGTCCGGCTCTGCTCGGCCGCAGCACGCGCACCAGGCTGCGCCACTGCACGGTCAGACCCGTTCCTTCGACCCAGTGACCAGGGCTCTACGGCTGAGAAGGAGAGCAGAAGGATGTGGTCCGCGGCAGTCATTCCCCTGCCTAATGCCATGCCCCTGCATGCGCCCATCGGGCCGCGGCACCCCCTGCCCCGTTCACGGAACGGCGGTCTCCGCTCCGTCTTAGATCCTTACCGAACGATCGCGTTTCGATCTACGGGAAAGTTTTTGCACCTATTCGCGTCTCACAGACCACTGCGGTCACACGCATCACACTACGGGGAGGGATAGTGGGCGGCCACAACGTGCACCCGCTGACATGGCTGTTGGGGCCGAAACGGGCCGCGATCCGGCCGGAGGAGCTGGACCTTCCGGCTCGCCCGGCAGATACTCCCGGACCCAAACAGAGCGGCTTGACCCAAAGTCAAATGGATCAGCTGCTGAATCGGGCCGAAAAGACGTATGGACGCTTCGAGCGAGGGAAACTCCCCCACCCTCCCGACGACTTCCTGGCCGACGTCGGCCACCTGCTGCGTCTGAGCGAGGACGAGTACACCACGATGTGGCTGTACGCCCGCGGACACCGGCCGACGGCGCCGTTGAACCCGCAGGCCGGCTTGTCGGTGTCGAGCCTGTGGCAGGAGGCTTGCGACGGCCAGCGGCACATGATGTACGTGACCGACCTGGCCTGGAACACCCTCGCCTACAACAGCGCCTTCGCCGACATGTTCCACAACCGTCAGGTCCCCGCCAACACCGCGCGGTGGATGCTCCTTTCCGAAGAGGCCCGGCACACTCTGAAGGGCTGGCACCGGATCTGGGCGCCGTCTGTCTCCGCGCAGCTGCGGGCCGCTCTCGCCGAGCACTCGGACAACGACGTGCTGCGGCACCTCGACAAGGAGGTACGGGCGGACCCTGTCGCCGGCCCGATCTACCGTCACCCTGGGCTGGCCTCGATAGCGCCGGACGGAGTGGTGCGTCCCTTCCAGCACCCGCTGTACGGGCCGGGCACGGCGAAGTTGGTGGCGTCGGCTCCGTTCGCCTCCCCCGGAGCGCGTGCGATCGTCGTCATCTTCGCGCGGGACCAGGCATAGCCCCAGCCGGGCTCAGTCACGCCACAGGGCGGGCCCCGATTGCGGTTTGGCCACGTGTGTCCTTCTTCACAGGTTTCACACAGAGGAAAGTCCGCAGAATGCGGGCATGCGCATTCCTTCACACCTGGCCGAAATTGACCCCCGAGCTTATGCGTGGCTACCCGACTTTCCCGGCACATGGGGCATGGCGAACTGCACCCTCATCACGTCCGGTTCCGCCGCGCTCCTCGTGGATACTCCGTATACGGCTCAGCTGACACATTTGCTGAAGTCAGCCGCGTACCAGGTGCTG
>NZ_JBSFTY010000028.1:0-94213 GCF_053591515.1 Streptomyces sp. NPDC003011 | reverse complement strand
GGTCGGCGTCGCGCGGGGCGGCGAGCCTGAGGCCGGGCACGACCTGGAGGATCGACATGTCCCACATGCCGTTGTGGGAGGGGCTCGGCCTTCCGCCGAGCCCGCCACGCCGGCTCCATTCGGGAGCCGGACTCGTGTCACGCCGTCAGCGCTGCAGGGTCAGCAGACCCGGACGGTAGGGCAGGAGGCCGTAGTCGCCGCCGGAGTTGGGGCTGCGCCCCTGGTAGAGCAACTGCAACTTGCAGGGATCGACCGTCATGGTCTGATCGGGGCTGGTGCGGATCAGTTCGCCGTGGCTGATGTCGTTGGTCCAGGTGGCGCCACTGTTGGCCTTGCCCGCGAAGGGATTGCTCTCGGTCGCGGCCTGGGGTGTCCAGGAGCCGTTCAGACTGGTGGCCGTGAACGAGCGGAAGTAGCGGCCCTGTGAGCCGATCGCCTCGACGATCATGAGGTAGCGGTTCTGGCCCTGCAGCTTGTAGACCTGCGGGGCTTCGAACAGGTTGTTCGTCGTATCGCTCATGACCACGGTCGAGGTAGTGCCGAAGCTGCCCGGGAAGTTCCCGATCGGCATACTGGCCCGGTAGATCTTGCCGTTGTCACCGGCGAAGAACAGGTACATGTTCGTCCCGTCACCGATGAGCGTCTGGTCGATGGGTCCTGTTCCGGAGCCGGTGATGCTTCCGGAGAAGAGCACCTGCTGGGACGACCAGCCATTCGGGTTGGTGGGGTCGCTCGACGTCCGGTAGGAGAAGGCGGTCCCGCCCCACTGGTAGGCGAGCACCCAGATGTTCTTCGGTGCGAAGTAGAAGAGCGTGGGCGCGACGGTGGAAGTCGACATCGTGTTCTGGCCGGCCGAGGCCATCTCCGACCAATTGGTGAACAGGCCGAAGTTCATCGAACCCCAACGCGTCCCTGTGTCGTGTGTCGTCGCATAGACGAGTTGCCTGCCGTTGTAGGGGACGACGGTGAAGTCCTTGAGCGAGACCCACCCCGGCTTGGGCTGCGCCAGAGCGCCCGTTGATGTCCAGCGGTATGTCGACGGAAGATCGCACGGGCCGGGGTTGTCGCTGCCGACCTTGACGAGCTGCCACTGCTGGTTGGTGCCGTCCCGGTCGTCGTACTGGACGATGTTCCCGTTGTCGGCGGTGGAGGCGCCTTGCACTTCGAGGGCCTTGCTGCTGTGGCGCGAGAGGAACCTCACGTAGCCGTCCGAGCTGTCGGCCAGCCGCCACTGCTGGTTGGTGGCGTTCAGGTCGGCCCACTGGACGACAGAGCCGCCGTTCGCGGTGGACCAGTTGTGGACGTCCAGCACCTTGCCCGAGTGGCGGGACTTGACGCGGTAGTAGCCGCCCCCGGAATCGACGAGCTGCCACTGCTGCTGGATCTGATCGTTCCTGGTCCACTGGGTGATGCGGGCGCCGTCGTCGGTCGCCAGGTTGTAGACGTCCAGGGCCTTGCCGCTGTTGCGGTTGACCAGCACATACGAGGCGTTGGGGTCTACGGTCGCCGCGCCGGCGGGCTGGGCACCGAGGAAGGTGGCCACGAGCAGCAAGGGCGCAAGGACGGCGAGTAAGCGTCTCAGGCGGACCGGGGACGGGTGGCGAGACCACATCAGAGGGCACTCCTTTGGGGGCGGGGGTGAGGTGACCCCGACGAAAACGCGCGGAGCGGAACTCCCGGGGGCGGAGACGATCTCGAAACATTTCGAACAATTCCCGGAAGCTGTGACGCCACAAGCTAGGAATGTGGGGCCCTTCGGTCAAGACCTGTGGCCGATCTGTCCACAAACAGCGCCTCGCCTCTGGGCCTGACAAGCTGCCGCGCCGACCGGAAGCACTCCTGTTCGCGATACGGCTCACCAGCTCAAGGGGTCCGCGCGGAGAATAGGCGTCGAGCGAGTGGCGTCCGCGCGCTCGTCCCGGCGCCGGCCCCGCACCCACGGCATCCGCCGACGGCGGCGCTGGAGTTCGCCATCCCGGCTTGCCGGGATTCCGGAAAGTTTCGGGCAAGGAACGAAACTAATTCTGCGAGGAGTATTGACGATGCATCGTCAATACCTCAATCATCCCTGTCGAGTAACCGGCCGCGGTTCGAGATGTCGAACCATGTGAGCCATGAGCACTCATGGGTGAACGGCAACACGCACCGCTGCGCGACAGATCCGCGCATCCGGACAACACCTGCGCCACCACACCCGCGCCACCACACCCGCGCCACCACACCCGCGCCACCACACCCGCGCCACCCCATTTCGTTCCGGTGAGGTTCGCACCACGCGTCCTGGCTCTTCGCGCAGTTGGAGAGGTACGCGACGCCGCGTGGCGGTCCCCCCGGCTGAGCCGCGATGGAGTGCCCATGCTTGTGCCGAAACACCGCCGCCGGCCGCCGTACGTCACCCGACGGCCTGCCGGGCGCCGTCCGTGCCGGTGGAGATCGTCCCGGTCCGATGGCCGTGGTGTCGGCTCATCCCGTGTTCCCGGGTACGGCCCGCCCCGTCCGCCTGCCGAGTGGGAGCGGACGACGCATTCCCCTGCGCTCCAGTCCTTCCGTGATGTCTACCTTGGAGGCACAGTCATGGGCTCGTACGCCCTTCCCAGACCCGTTGTCCGCCGCAAGATCCGCGGCCTGCTGTTGGCGCTGGTCGTCGGCGTCCTCGTCGCGGTCGCCGCACTGGTCGCGCCGCCGACCGCACACGCCGCGGAGAACACGCTCGGCGCCGCGGCGGCGCAGAGCGGCCGCTACTTCGGCACCGCCATCGCCTCGGGCAGACTGGGCGACTCGGCGTACACGGCGATCGCGGGCCGTGAGTTCAACTCGGTGACGGCCGAGAACGAGATGAAGATCGACGCCACCGAACCGCAGCGGGGCCAGTTCAATTTCACCGCCGGTGACCGCGTCTACAACTGGGCGGTGCAGAACGGCAAGCAGGTGCGCGGCCACACCCTGGCCTGGCACTCCCAGCAGCCCGGCTGGATGCAGAACCTCAGCGGCAGCGAGCTGCGCCAAGCGATGATCGGCCACATCAACGGCGTGGTGGCCCACTACAAGGGCAAGATCGCCCAGTGGGACGTCGTGAACGAGGCCTTCGCCGACGGCAGTTCGGGTGCCCGGCGCGACTCCAACCTGCAACGCACCGGCGACGACTGGATCGAGGTCGCCTTCCGTACCGCGCGAGCCGCCGACCCGGCCGCCAAGCTCTGCTACAACGACTACAACGTCGAGAACTGGACCTGGGCCAAAACCCAGGCCATGTACGCCATGGTCCGGGACTTCAAGCAGCGCGGCGTGCCGATCGACTGCGTCGGCTTCCAGGCGCACTTCAACAGCGGCAGCCCCTACCACAGCAACTTCCGCACCACCCTGCAGAACTTCGCCGCTCTCGGCGTCGACGTGGCCATCACCGAACTCGACATCCAGGGCGCCCCGGCCACGACCTACGCGAACGTGACCAACGACTGCCTGGCCGTCCCGCGCTGCCTCGGCATCACCGTCTGGGGTGTGCGCGACACCGACTCCTGGCGACCGGAGCACACGCCGCTGCTGTTCAACGGCGACGGCAGCAAGAAGCCCGCCTACACCGCCGTCCTCAACGCACTCAACGGCGGCTCCACCACGCCCCCTGCGGATGCGGGGCCGGTCAAGGGCGTCGGTTCGGGCCGCTGCCTGGACGTGCCCGGCACCAGTACCGCCGACGGCACCCAGCTCCGGCTGTGGGACTGCAACAACGGCACCAACCAGCAGTGGACGTACACGGCCGCCGGCGAACTCAGGGTCCACGGCAACAAGTGCCTGGACGCAGCCGGCACCGGCAACGGCACCAAAGTCCAGATCTACAGCTGCTGGGGCGGCGACAACCAGAAATGGCGCCTCAACTCCGACGGATCGATCGTCGGCGTCCAATCCGGCCTCTGCCTCGACGCCGTCGCAGGCGGCACCGCCAACGGCACCCTGATCCAGCTCTACTCCTGCTCGAACGGCGGCAACCAGCGCTGGACCCGCACCTGATGGGACCTGCCACGAACGAATGGGTGAGTCGATGAAGACCTTCGGTGCGGCTTCCCCCGCCCCGCCCCGCAGACCTCGCTGGTGGTCCCGGGTCGCCGCCGTGGTGGCGGCGACCCTCGCGATCGGCATGCTCACCGCGGTGAACCCGGCGCCCGCCGAGGCTGCGACGGTGGACACCAACGCCTGGTACGTCCTGGTCAATCGCAACAGCGGCAAGGCTCTGGACGTCTCCGGCACGTCCACCGCCGACGGCGCGCGGGTCAGCCAGTGGACGCGCACCGACGGATCCAACCAGCAATGGCAGTTCGTGGACTCCGGCGGCGGCTTCTACCGTCTCAAGGCCCGGCATTCGGGCAAGACCCTCGACGTGGCCGGCGCCTCGACCGCGGACGGTGCCGCGATCCAGCAGTGGGCCGACCACAACGGGGCCAACCAGCAGTTCCGCCTGGCCGACTCCGACGCGGGCCACGTCCGGCTGGTCAACCGCACCAGCGGCAAGGCGGTGGAGGTGCAGGGTGCCTCGACCGCCGACGGCGGCAGCGTCGTCCAGTACACCGACTGGGGCGGCGCCAACCAGCAATGGCAGATGATCAAGCTGTCGTCCGGTGGTGGCGGCGGATGTGGCAGCGCCCCGACTCTGGCGAGCGGTACACACACGATTGAGAGCGGCGGCAAGAGCCGCAGCTTCATCCTCAGGGTTCCCGCCGACTACGACAACAGCCACCGCTACCGGCTGATCTTCGCGTTCCACTGGCGGGGCGGAACCGCCGGCGACGTCGCCTCGGGCGGCACGAGCGGGAACGCCTGGTCCTACTACGGCCAACAGGAGCAGTCGAACAACAGCGCGATCCTCGTCGCCCCCCAGGGCCTCGGCAACGGCTGGGCCAATCCGGGGGGCGAGGACATCACCTTCGTCGACGACATGATCCGGCGCATCGAGGGCGGCCTCTGTGTCAACCCGGCACAGCGCTTCGCCACGGGATTCAGCTGGGGCGGCGGTATGAGCTACGCACTCGCATGCAGCCGGGCGAACGTCTTCAGGGCCGTCGCGGTCATCTCCGGCGCTCAGATCAGCGGGTGCAGCGGCGGCACCCAGCCCGTCGCCTACTTCGGCATCCACGGTGTCAGCGACTCCGTCCTCACCATCGCGCAAGGACGGTCCCTGCGCGACCGACTCGTCAGCAACAACGGCTGCGCCTCCCAGAGCCCGCGCGAGCCTGGGCCGGGCAGCCGAACGCACATCACCACCACCTATTCGGGCTGCCGTGCCGGATACCCGGTCCAATGGGCCGCGTTCGACGGAGGCCACATACCCGGTCCGGTCGACGGCTCCTCCGCCGAAAGCGGCGTCACCACCTGGACCAAAGCAGAGATCTGGAGGTTCTTCGCACAGTTCCAGTGACCTGCCCGCACCACGGGTGGAGCCAGGATGATCCTGGCTCCATCCTGCCGACGTCCATCACCGAACGCGCCGTCGCCGAGGCGGAGACGGACTTTCCGCTCTAGAAGAAGCCCAGTTTCTTCGGGCTGTAGGAACAAAGAAGGTTCTTCGTCTGCTGGTAGTGCTCCAGCATCATCTTGTGCGTCTCGCGGCCGATCCCCGACTGCTTGTATCCGCCGAACGCGGCGTGCGCCGGGTAGGCGTGGTAGCAGTTCGTCCAGACGCGGCCCGCCTGGATCGCCCGGCCCGCGCGGTACGCCGTGTTCATGTCCCGCGTCCAGACGCCCGCACCGAGGCCGTACAGCGTGTCGTTGGCGATCTTGATCGCGTCGTCGAAGTCGTCGAAGGACGTCACCGAGACCACCGGTCCGAAGATCTCCTCCTGGAAGATCCGCATGCGGTTGTCGCCCTCGAAGATGGTCGGCTGGACGTAGTAACCGCCTTTCAACTCGCCGTCGTACTCAACGCGTTGCCCACCCGTGAGGATCCTCGCGCCCTCCTGCCGGCCGATGTCCAGATAGGAGAGGATCTTCTCCAGCTGGTCGTTGGAGGCCTGGGCGCCGATCATGGTGTCGGTGTCGAGGGGGTGTCCCGGCTTGATCAGCTCGGTACGGGCGACGGCCGCCTCCAGGAACTCGGCGTAGTGGCCGCGCTGGACGAGCGCCCGGGACGGGCAGGTGCACACCTCGCCCTGGTTGAGCGCGAACATGGTGAAGCCCTCGAGCGCCTTGTCGCGGAAGTCGTCGTTCTTCGCCCATACGTCGTCGAAGAAGAGGTTGGGCGACTTGCCGCCCAGCTCCAGTGTGACCGGCTTGATGTTCTCCGAGGCGTACTGCATGATCAGCCGCCCCGTCGTCGTCTCACCCGTGAACGCCACCTTCGCCACCCGCGGGCTGGACGCCAGCGGCTTGCCCGCCTCCGCGCCGAAGCCGTTGACGATGTTCACCACACCCGGCGGCAGCAGGTCCGCGACGAGGCTCATCCAGTAGTGGAGGGACGCCGGGGTCTGCTCGGCGGGTTTGATGATCACCGCGTTGCCCGCGGCGAGGGCGGGGGCGAGCTTCCACGTGGCCATGAGGATGGGGAAGTTCCAGGGAATGATCTGCGCGACCACGCCCAGCGGCTCGTGGAAGTGGTACGCCACCGTGTCGTCGTCGAGCTCGCCGAGTGAGCCCTCCTGCGCGCGGATCGCGCCCGCGAAGTAGCGGAAGTGGTCGATGGCGAGCGGAATGTCCGCCGCCAGCGTCTCTCGCACCGGCTTGCCGTTCTCCCAGCTCTCCGCCACCGCCAGGGGTTCGAGGTGCGCCTCCATCCGGTCGGCGATCTTCCGGAGGACGTCGGAGCGCTCGGTCACCGAGGTGCGGCCCCAGGCCGGGGCGGCCGCGTGCGCCGCGTCCAGCGCTCGCTCCACGTCCTGCGCCGTGCCGCGGGCGATCTCGGTGAACGGCTGCCCGTTCACCGGGGACGGGTTGTCGAAGTACTGTCCGCGGGCCGGCGGTACGTACTCGCCGCCGATGAAGTGGTCGTAGCGCGCCTGGTAGGAGACGATCGCGCCCTCGGTTCCGGGCGCAGCGTAACGGGTCATGCCGGTCTGCCTCCTTCAGCAGCGCTGCCCGCCGTTGGGCAGCTCTCGGCGCGAGGCTAGGCGGCGGGGGGTTGCAAGTACGTTGCGTTGAGTGAGGGGGTGGCCGGTGCAAGTGCCGGTGCCGGTCGCCCCGGGAGCGCCGCAAGGTTGCGGGGCTGAGCTCGCGGTGTTGAGGCCGGGGACCGAGGGCGAACGGCTCAGGGGATCGGTCGGCGGGCCGTCAGGCGTGGCCACCCGCGTGGTGCCGCCAGTTCGGATTCCAGTGCCGCGAGACGAGCCCGGACCGCCGCCGTCGGCCGCACCGCGGCGAGCGCCCGCCATACGTCCAGATCGTCCTCGCCCCACAGCGCGTGTGCCCAGTCGGCCAGCAGGTCGGGGTCACGGCGGGCGATCAGTGCGGTGCGGAGGCCGTCGGCGAGGCGTCGCCGTACCCGGGCCACGGCCGGGGCCTGCGAGCCGGGCAGCAGCGGGCCCGCGTACGCTGCCGCGGCCGCCGTCACCGCACCGGTCTCCAGCCGCCGTTCGACGACGGCGACGTCGGACTCGACCGGCACGGTGAGACGGTAGGGACGCGACGCGAGCAGGTCCGGACCCAGCACCCGGCGCAGCCGGGCCAGTTCGGCGCGCAGCGTCACCGGCGGCACCGACTCGTCCTCGTACAGTGCGCACAGCAACTCGTCGCCGGTCAGCCCTTCCGGATGGCGGGCCAGCAGCACCATGATCTCGCTGTGCCGGCGGCTGAGCCTGATCCCGCGACCGCCGGTGCACAGCCGCGCCTCGTCCCGTCCCAGCGCGGTGAGCTCGGGGGCGTCGGCGACGGCCTGTTCGGGCAGGAGCAGGGCCAGCTGGGACTCGGCGGCCCGTGCCACGGCCTGGACGAAACCCAGACTGTGCGGATGCGCCAGCTCGTCACCGCCGGTGATGTCCACGGCACCGAGCACCCGCCCGGAGCGCGGATCGTGCACGGGGGCGGCCGCACACGTCCACGGCTGCACCCGCCGGATGAAGTGCTCGGCCGCGAACACCTGTACCGGCCGGTCGAGGGCGACCGCGGTGCCCGGCGCGTTCGTCCCGACCGCGGTCTCCGCCCACCGCGCACCCGGGACGAAGTTCATCCGGCCCGCTTCGCGGCGCGTGCTCGGATGGCCTTCGACCCACAGCAGCCTGCCGTGCGCGTCGCACACGGCGAGCAGATGCTCGCCGTCCGCCGCGAACGTGCCCAGCAGCTCACGGAACAGCGGCATCACCCGTGCCAGCGGATGCTCGGCACGGTAGGAACCCAGGTCACCGTCGGCGAGCTCGACCCGCGCGGTGCCGTCGGGCCCGACCCCGGCCCGCGCCGAACGCCGCCAGGAGTCGGCCACCACCGAGCGCACCGGGCGCGGCACGGTACCCGCCTCGGCGAACGTGTCGTGCGCGCGCCGCAGCATCCGCACACGCTCGGCGGGGTCGGCCCCCGGTTCCAGGGCCACCCACGGATCGGTCAACTCGGCCTCCCCGAAAGGCGATGCTCTCGGGGACATCGTCACGCCGGGTACGCGCGCGGACAACCGTTTCGACCGCGCTCACCCGAACGGCGGGCCTGTCGTCCGGTCAGGCGAGGTCGACCAGCCTCATGAAGCGCGTCCAGTCCCAGTGCGGGCCGGGATCGGTGTGGTCCGCGCCCGGCACCTCGTGGTGCCCGATGATGTGCGCCCGGTCTCTGGGAATGCCGTACTTCGCGCAGATCGCGGCCGTCAGCCTCGCCGACTGCTCGTACAGGGCGTCGGTGAAGTAGGCGGGCCGGTCCACCCAGCCCTCGTGTTCGATGCCGACGCTGCGGGTGTTGTAGTCCCAGTTCCCCGCGTGCCAGGCGATGTCGGCCTCACGGACGCACTGCGCGACATGCCCGTCCGCCGACCGGACGAGGTAGTGCGCGGACACCTTCTTCTGCGGATTCCGGAAGATCGCCAGCGTGTCGGCGTACGTCTCCTGGGTGACGTGGATGACGACGTGGGTGAGGGGATGGGCGCTGGGACGGCTGGACGCCGTGTAGTTGGACGGGGCCGCCGGCTGCCACTCGGCCGCGGGGTAGTCGACGGCCCGGGCCGCTGTGGGGTAGTCGACCGCTCGGGCCGCTGTGGGGTAGTCGACGGCTCGGGCCGCCGCGGTGCGGTCGGCAGTCCGGTCCGCCGCGGGGCGGTCGCCGGGCCGGGTCTGTGCCCGGGCGGGAGTGTCGGGCAACAGCGCGGAGGGGACGGCGGCCGACGCGGCGCCCCACAGCAGCCGTCGCCTGCTGGGGAGTGGTCTCGCGTGTTCCATGGGGGAGTGCCTTTCAAGGTGGGCGGTGTTCAGCCTCGTAGGGGCGATGCGGTCTCCCGAAGCAGGGCATGCACGCCTCAGCGTGTCTCGCGCTCGGGCAGCCACTCCTTGCGCATCTTTGCCACGCACGTGTGGTTCGTGTCGCGCACCTTGGCCAACGGGGACTCCACGGTCTGGGTTGCGAACTGGTACGCGTCCAGCTCGCTGGACCCGTAATCGCGCATGAGCCAGTGCACCAGGTCGAGCTGGGATATCCGGAACGCGTCCTCCAGTGGGCGCGCCGAACCCGTCGAGACGATGTGCGCACCAGGTGCGCACCAGGGCCGAACGGACCCCATTGGGCGGCGCGCCGCCGAACGTCCAGGCGGACTCATCCGGTTCGGGACGCACGGTCAGGATCCTGAGGTCGTTCATCGTGCACAGCTCCGTTCGGCGGAGGGAAAGCCGGTGGACGGCGGTTCGTCGAGGAAGGTTGGGCCGATGTCGGTCGGCCCTGGATCCAGCCCGCTCCGAGCCGGACCCGCCCGCCGCACGACGGCGGCGCCTCGCGTGAATCACGGTACGGCGCCGGCCGGTTGGGCAGAACGACGCCGAGTGCTTCCGTGGACAGCAGGAGGATTGTGGAGAACTCGCTCACTCGGACGGGTGAAAACAGCTGGGGGACGGCGGGTCAGGACGCCCAGTGACGGTGAGGGGAGTCGTCAGGCACGGCGAAGGATTTCGCCCCGCAACCGCACGTGATCTCATCCCCGGCCACGAGCGGATCACCGCGCCGTCAAACCCGTTCGGCCACGCCCGCCGGATCGTCCAGCACCGCCCGCACCACCGAGTGCGCCGCCCCCAGCAGTGGCCCCTCGGGACCCAGTCGGGACACGGACACCGGACAGGCCGGTCCTGCTGTGCGCCGGGCCAGCTCGTCGCGCAGGGACGGCAGCAGCCAGGGCGCGAGGCCCGCGAGCGCCCCGCCGAGCACGACGGCCTCGGGGTCCAGCAGGTTCACCGCTCCCGTCAGCGCGATCCCGAGCGCCTCTCCGGCGGCGCGCAGGGCGTGCCGTACGTTCTCGTCGCCGTCCGTGGCCCGTTGGGCGAGCAGCCCGACGCGGTCCTCGCCCGGTGCCAGACCGGCGGCCCGCAGCACGGCCTCCTCGCCGGCGTACTGCTCCAGACAACCGCGTCCGCCGCACGGGCAGTCCGGTCCGTCCGGGTGGACCGGCACATGTCCCAGCTCGCCCGCGAAACCGCGCGTTCCGCGCAGCAGCCGTCCGTCCACGACGACCGCCGCGCCGATGCCGATCTCCGCCGACACGTGCAGGAAGTCGCGTGGGGTGCCGTCACCGAGCCACAGCTCGGCGAGAGCGCCGAAGTTGGCCTCGTTGCCCACGGCCGGCGCGAACTCGGCGGGCAGCAGGGCACCGAGGTCCGTGTCGTGCCAGTCGAGGTTGGGCGCGCGTACGACGGTCCGGGCGTCGCGTGCCACCAGCCCGGGCACGGCCACCGCCAGCCCCGCCGGCCACAGGCCCTCGCTCTCCGCCTCGGCGACCACTCGACGCACCAGGCCGGTGAGTTCCGTGATCACCTGTTCGGCGGAGCGGCCCCGGTTCGCGCCGTACCGCACGGCCCTGGACCGCACCTGGCCGCGCAGGTCGACCGCGCACACCGCGAGGTGGTCCACCCCGATCTCGGCACCGATCCCGGCGGGACCGCGCCCGCTCACGGCGAGCGCCGACCCCGGCCTGCCCACCCGGCCGGGCCGTTCCGGGCCCAGTTCCTCCAGCAGCCCCGAGCGGATCAGCTCGTCGACGAGGGTCGACACCGCGGCCCGGGTGAGACCGATGCGTGAGGCGACGGCGGCGCGGGAGAGGGGCCCCTCGGCGCTGACGGCGTGCATCACCCGGGCGAGGTTGCGGCGCCGCATGCCCTGCTGGGTGTCGGGCAGCGTGCGCCCGGGGCCTGCCGGGTGGGCCCTGTGCAGCGGTGCGGTCATGCCTCCGTCCGTCCTCGGTCGGTGTCCGGCGGTCGGTCGACGGCCGCGCGTCGCGGGAAGTGCGTCAGCTCGGGTCCGTCCCCCGCTCCAACAGCGAGGCCGCGTCGGAGAGTACCCCGGAGATCCTGGCCAGCGCCGCGTCGTCCCGCTCCACGGCGTCGAGCACCGGCCCGGCGGCCGTGTTCCAGCGCCGGGCGACCGCGCCCGGGTCCTCGCCGGTCAGCAGACCGGCCGCCTGCGCCGCCGCGCCGAGAGCGACCAGTTCCCTGGCGTCGGGCACCTGGACCGGACGCCCCGACAGCCGCCGTACGGTCCGCTGCCAGGCCGTGCCCCGGGCGCCGCCGCCGATCAGCAGCAGCGGGGCGGAGCGGTCGGCGTCCTCGTCGAGGACCAGGTCGAGCGCACCGAGCAGCGCGTGGACGGCGCCGTCGTACGCGGCCTGCAGGAGCTGGCCGCCCGTCGTGTCGTGGCGCAGGCCGTGCAGCAGTCCGGTGGCGTTCGGCAGGTCAGGGGTGCGTTCCCCGTCCAGGTAGGGCAGGAGGGTGACGTCGCCTGCGGGCTCCACCGCCTCGCGGTCGAGGCCCAGCAGGGCGGCGACGCGGTCGACGGCGAGCGTGCAGTTCAGGGTGCAGGCCAGCGGCAGCCAGTCGCCGTGGGCGTCGGCGAAGCCCGCGACGGTGCCGGTGGGGTCGGTGGGGCGCCGCTGCGACACCGCGTACACGGTGCCGGAGGTGCCGAGGCTCATCACCGGCGTGCCGGGGCGCAGGCCCAGGCCCAGTGCGGCGGCGGCGTTGTCGCCGGTGCCGGGAGCCACCAGGGTGCCTTTGGCGAAGGGCAGGCCGTGGCCGTCGCGCACGGTGCCGGCCACCTCGCCGGGGCGGACCACGCGGGGCAGCAGGGCGGGGTCGAGCCCCACGTGGGCGAGGATCTCGGCGTCGTAGGACTCCGTGGCGGACGCCCACCAGCCGGTGCCGGAGGCGTCGCCCCGGTCGGTCGTGCCCTGTCCGGTGAGGCGCTCGGTGAGGTAGTCGTGGGGCAGACGTACGGCCTTGGTGGCGCGGACGGCCTCCGGCTCGTGCTCGGCCAGCCAGGCCCACTTCGTGACCGTGAAGGAGGCGGCCGGGACGGAGCCGGTGCGTTCGGCCCAGTACTTCGCGCCGCCCAGCTCCTCGGTCAGGCGACGACCCTGCGGCGCCGAGCGCACGTCGTTCCACAGCAGAGCCGGACGCACCGGCTCGCCCCGCGCGTCCAGGGTGACCAGGCCGTGCTGCTGGCCGCCGACCGACACCGCGGCGGCCTCCCGCGCCGCGTCCCCGCACTGGCGCAGGGCCTCGCCCAGCGCGTCCCACCACTGACGCGGGTCGCTCTCGCGGCCGACCCCGGAGGACACGGTGTGCGGGGCCTGCCCGCTCGCCACCACCCGTCCGGTCGACGCGTCGACGACCAGGGCTTTGGTGGACTGTGTGGACGTGTCCACACCGACGACGAGCGGACCCTCGGCTGCTGACATCGGGCTCTCCCTAAGTGCGGCTCATGTCTCTCACTGCGGCTCGCGTTCTCTGCCCGGAGACATCTTGTCTCTTCCCAGAGATGCGTCGGCATACTAATTTGTAAATCGCCATGACGAAATAGCCGGCAGGCAGTCGGCAAGCAGTCGCAAGCAACAAGGAGCCGCGGCATGAACTACCAGCCCACCCCCGAGGACAGGTTCACCTTCGGCCTGTGGACCGTCGGCTGGCAGGGACGGGACCCGTTCGGCGACGCCACCCGCCGGGCCCTCGACCCGGTCGAATCGGTGCAGCGCCTGGCCGAGCTCGGCGCTCACGGCGTGACCTTCCACGACGACGACCTGATCCCCTTCGGGTCCTCCGACACCGAGCGCGAGGCGCACATCAAGCGCTTTCGCGAGGCGCTCGACGCGACCGGCATGAAGGTGCCGATGGCCACCACCAACCTCTTCACCCACCCCGTCTTCAAGGACGGCGCGTTCACCGCCAACGACCGCGACGTGCGCCGTTACGCCCTGCGCAAGACGATCCGCAACATCGACCTCGCGGCCGAGCTCGGCGCTGAGATCTACGTCGCCTGGGGCGGCCGGGAGGGTGCCGAGTCCGGCGCCGCCAAGGACGTACGCGTGGCCCTGGACCGCATGAAGGAGGCCTTCGACCTCCTCGGCGAGTACGTGACCGAGCAGGGATACGACCTGCGCTTCGCGATCGAGCCCAAGCCGAACGAGCCGCGCGGCGACATCCTGCTGCCCACGGTCGGCCACGCGCTGGCGTTCATCGAGCGCCTGGAGCGCCCCGAGCTGTACGGCGTCAACCCCGAGGTCGGCCACGAGCAGATGGCCGGGCTGAACTTCCCGCACGGCATCGCGCAGGCCCTGTGGGCGGGCAAGCTCTTCCACATCGACCTCAACGGCCAGTCCGGCATCAAGTACGACCAGGACCTGCGCTTCGGCGCCGGCGACCTGCGTGCCGCCTTCTGGCTGGTCGATCTCCTGGAGACCGCCGGTTACGACGGTCCTCGCCACTTCGACTTCAAGCCGCCGCGGACCGAGGACCTCGACGGCGTGTGGGCGTCGGCGGCCGGCTGCATGCGCAACTACCTCATCCTCAAGGACCGTGCGGCCGCCTTCCGCGCGGACCCGGAGGTCCAGGAGGCCCTGCGCGCCTCCCGTCTCGACGAACTGGCGCAGCCCACCGCGGCCGACGGCCTCAAGGCGCTGCTCGCGGACCGTACGGCCTTCGAGGAGTTCGACGCCGAGGAGGCCGCCGCCCGCGGGATGGCGTTCGAGCGGCTCGACCAGCTGGCGATGGACCACCTGCTGGGAGCGCGCGGCTGACGGCACGCGCGCGTGCCCCGCAGGCCGTGACCGGCCCCCCGCGCGGAATGTTCCGGAATCATGCGGTCCATGGCATGAACCGGTACCGACTTCCGGGCGGGGGTCGCGGCACGACCGGTCCGGGGCGACTCTGAAGGGTATGGGCCTGCCGCCGGTACCTCCTCAGCCACCCGGACCACCGGACGACACCCCGCCCCCGGGCGGCGGCTTCGGACCACCGCCTGACGGATACAGCCACAACGGACCGGCGCCCTACGGCGGTCCGCCGCCGGCCCAGCCGTCGACCCGGCCGTTCGGACCGACCGGCGATCCGGGCGGCCCGCGCCGGCGCCGGAGTCCGCTCTACGCACTGCTGGCCGTGATCGTGGCCGCCGTGGCCGTCGCGGCGGTGATCCTCATGGCATCGGGGAGCGACGACTCGCCCGACGAGCAGCCGCCCCCCGAGAGCAGCGCGAGCACGAGCCGCTCTCCTAGGCCGTCCTTCAGCGTGCCGACCGAGGTGCCCAGCGAGCTGCCGTCGCAGTTCCCCAGCGAGCTGCCCAGCGATTTCCCGACCGAGCTGCCGAGCGATTTCCCGAGCGATCTCGAATCGCTGCTCCCGTAGCCGGCCGGCCCTGTGCGCCGAAGGCGTCTGTGCCGTCCGTCGTCCCGACGTCGTTGTCGTCGACGAGGGCGAGCGTGTCGTGGTCCACGCACGCGACGCCTTCGATCTCGCCGGGCACACCGGCGACCGTGCCCGGCTCCACGGCCGGCCGCTTGGCGAGCACCGGGACACCCGAGGCCGCCGGGTCGTCGAGCTGTTCCAGTGCTGGGGACGTCGTGTCGTCGTCCCAGAGGCTCCCGAGGATGTTCGGCGGCGCGGTCCAGGCGCACGAGCCGGAGCCGCGCGGCCTGGTCGGTGGTCGGTGCGCTCCTCGGCCAGCGGTCGGTCACCGCCCACGGCGATCACCGGCGCCGCCCGACCGACGGGTGAAGGTCGTGCGTCGACCGTTTGTCGACCGCTAGGGCGTCGACCGCTCGTCGAGCGGATCTCCCCGGGGACCGTCTCAAGAGGTCCCAGGAGGTCGCAGGGACTGGTGGGTCCCAGGAGGTCGCAGGGCCCGGTGGGTCCCAGGAGGTCCCTAGAGGGTCCCGCTCTCCTCCGCCGGCTCCATCGAGGCCAGTGCCGTCGCGGGGTCCTGGGCCGCGCCTCCTGCCGGTACCCAGCGACCGCGGTCCTTGCGGTACGGCCACCAGCGACCGTCCCGGCCGAGGCGCAGCTGACTCGGCGCGCCGACGACCGTCCAGCGGTTGCCCGTTGCCCGCAGGGCCGGCCGTTCGTCCTCGTCCCAGGCCGCGTCCAGAGCGGCACGCGCGCGTGCGAGTGTCTCCCTCTCCACGGTCCACTGCTCCTCGTACACGGACAGGGCCGCCGCACCTCCGTGGTGCCACGCGCGTACGGCCAGGCCCAGGTGTTCGCTGTCGCGTCCGGATCCGTCGGCGAGCCGTTCCGCGACCGCCTTCCCCGGGGCGCCCGCAGCGAGGCGGACGGCGTCCTGAGCCACGGTCGGCTCCGGGTCGCAGCCGCCCGGTCCCGGTCCTGCCCGGAGCGCGTCGGCGAGCAGACGGTGTGCTTCCACGGCGGTCCGGGCGGCCAGGAACTCCAAGGCTGCCGCATCGATTCCGGCCGCGGGCCGGGCCTCGGTGTCCAGGGACGGCGGGACACCGGGCTCCGCGGGCAGCTCGGGCAGGGCGGGCAGCGGCGGCAGGATGTCCCCGGCCGCGTACGCCTCCGCCGCGTCCACTCCGGTCGGCTCGACGGTTCCCTCCGCGGGTGCCGCGCCGCGCTCCTGGAGGGCGTCCAGCAGGGGACGTTCGGCGCGTCCTCGCATCAGCAGCAGCACGAAGGGGTCCTGGTCCAGCAAGCGGGCCACCTGGTGGCAGAGGGCCGCGGTGTGTCCGCAGTGGTCCCAGGCCCCGCAGCCGCACTCGGGCTCCAGGTCGCCCATGCCGGGCAGCAGCTCGATCCCCGCCGCCGAGGCGTCCTCGACCAGGTGCGGCGGCATCTCGCGGTCCAGCAGCGCCGCGACGTGTCCCGCCCGCTCGACGGCCATGTCGGCAAAGCGGTTCCACTGCTCGTCGGACAGCTGGGCCAGCAGCACGTCGGCCCGGTGCGCCGTACCGTCCCGGTCCTTGACGACGGCCGTGATGCGCCCCGGGCGCACCGACACCGCGCCCACCGCTCCCGCGCGCGTGAGCCTGCGGCCCGTCTTCACTTGCTCGGAGTCCAGCGCCGTGTCCGCCAGGGCCTTCAGCCAGGCCTGCCCCCACCACGTCTGTGCGAAGCCCCGCCCGCGCGCGGGCGACAACGCGGCGAACGTGCGCTCCATGTCGTCGTACTCGGTCATCGTCCGCCCCCTCGCAGTTCGACCAGGTCGGCCAGTTCCGCGTCCGTGAGTTCCGTGAGCGCCGCCTCTCCCGCGCCCAGCACGGCGTCGGCCAGCTCCTTCTTGCGGATCAGCATGGCGGCGATGCGGTCCTCGATGGTCCCCTCCGTGATCAGCCGGTGCACCTGCACGGGGCGGGTCTGTCCGATGCGGTACGCCCGGTCGGTGGCCTGCGCCTCCACGGCGGGGTTCCACCAGCGGTCGTAGTGCACGACGTGCTCGGCCCGGGTGAGGTTCAGCCCCGTGCCAGCCGCCTTCAACGACAGCAGGAAGACGGGCACCTCACCGTCCTGGAAGCGCCGCACCATCGCCTCGCGCCGGGGAACCGGTGTGCCCCCGTGCAGGAACTGCGAGGCCACCCCACGGGCCGACAGGTGCCGCTCGATGAGGCGCGCCATGCGCACGTACTGCGTGAAGACCAGGACCCCCGCCCCCTCGGAGAGAATGGTGTCCAGCAGTTCGTCCAGAAGCTCCAGCTTCCCCGAACGTCCGGCGATCTTCGGCCGCTCCTCCTTGAGGAACTGCGCCGGGTGGTTGCAGATCTGCTTCAGGCCGGTCAGCAGCTTCACGATCAGTCCGCGGCGCGCCATGCTGTCCGCCCCGGAGATCTCCGCGAGTGTCTCGCGCACCACGGCCTCGTAGAGGCCCGCCTGCTCCCTGGTGAGTGACACGGCACGGTCGGTCTCGGTCTTCGGCGGCAGTTCCGGAGCGATCCCCGGATCGGACTTGCGGCGTCGTAGCAGGAACGGGCGCACGAGGCGGGCGAGCCGCTCAGCGGCGGCCGGGTCCTGACCGCTCTCGACGGCCTGCGCGTACCGCGTGCGGAACGTGCCGAGCCGGCCGAGCAGGCCCGGGGTCGTCCAGTCGAGGATCGCCCACAGCTCCGACAGGTTGTTCTCCACCGGGGTTCCGGTGAGCGCCACGCGCGCGCGTGCGCCGATCGAACGCAGTCGGCGGGCGGTGTCCGCGTACGGGTTCTTCACGTGCTGGGCCTCGTCCGCGACCAGCAGACCCCACGGGACCTCGTCGAGACGTTCCGCGTCCAGGCGCATCGTGCCGTACGTGGTGAGCACGAACTCCCCGTCGGCCGGCGCCTCCAGGCTGCGGCGCGGCCCGTGGAAGCGGCGCACGGGCGTGCCGGGCGCGAACCGCTCGATCTCCCGCTGCCAGTTGCCCATCAGGGACGTCGGGCACACCACGAGCGTGGGTCCGGCGGTCGCCGCGTCGGTCTGCCGGTGCAGATGCAGCGCGATCAGGGTGACCGTCTTGCCGAGGCCCATGTCGTCGGCCAGACAGCAGCCGAGCCCGAGGGACGTCATCCGGGCCAGCCAGCTCAGGCCGCGCAGCTGGTAGTCCCGCAGTGTGGCGGCGAGGGCGGCGGGCGGCCCGACCGGCTCCTGCGCCTCGGGGTACGCGAGCCGCTCCCGCAGGGCCGCCAGCCATCCCGTGGCGTGTACGTCGACCCGGTGGCCGTCCACCTCCGTCGAGCCCGTCAGCGCCGCGTTGAGAGCCTCGACGGGTGTCACCTTGCGGTCCTGCCGGGCGCGGGCAAGGCGCACTTCCTGAGGGTCGACGAGGACCCACTGGTCACGCAGCCGCACCACGGGGCGGTTGGCTTCGGCGAGCCGGTCGAGCTCCTCGCGCGTGAGCCGCTGGTCGCCCAGGGCGAACCACCAGTCGAAGGCGAGCAGCGCGTCGGCCGACAGGAACGACGGAGTGTCCGAGGAGGTTCTGTCCGCCTTCCCGGCGTCGTCCGGTGGACCCACCACCGCGCGGACGGTCAGTTCGCGGGCCAGTTCCTTCGGCCAGTGCACCTCGACTCCGGCGCCGGCGAGCGCTCGCGTGCCGTCACCGAGGAGTTCGGTGACCTCCTCGTCGGCGAGCTCGACGGCGTCCGGCACGGTCGCCGAGAGCAGCGGCGTCAGCGGCGGCCAGGCCCGTGCCGCGCGGCGCAGGGCGAGCAGGGCGTCCATCCGCGCGCGCGGCCCGAAGTCCGCCCCGAGGGCTCCGGAGCCCGAGCCGGCGCCCCTGGTGCCCTTCCACGCCTCGGCGGCGTCCGCGACGAGCGCGGGGTCGCTGACGCTGTGCACCTGCAGCACGGCCCTGAACGTCACCCTGGTGTCGTCGTCCGGCTCGGCGGCCAGACCCGGCGCCTCGACCCGCAGCGAGAGCCGTACGCCCGCGTCGTGGCCCGCGGCGACGTCGGCGGCCCAGGCGCGCTGCTCGGGAAGGTGCTGCGGTTCCCGCGCCGCGTAGGCGGGTCCGCCGGTGACCAGCGAGGCCGCGGGGGAGCGGGGGAGCGTGTCGGCGACCGCGTCCAGGAAGGCCCGCAGCAGCCGTTCGGGGGCGGGCAGCCGCAGTGGTCCGGCGCCGTCCACGGGCACCGCGTGCGCCTCGGGCGGCATGGCGGCGGCGAGCCGGCGGACGCGTTCGACGTCCTCCGTCCCCAACGGGCCCGCGCGCCAGGCGTCGTGGTCGCCGGCGGACAGACCGGGCAGGAGCAGTCCGCGGGCGAGGAAGTGCAGGGCGAGCACGGTCGCCGTGCCCCAGAAGACGGTCGCGCGGTCGGCGTGCGCGAGGGCACGCGCGCGTACGAGAACCGGCAGGGCGGCGCGCACCGGCAGCAGGACGGCGGGCACGCTCACCCGCTCGACACCGTCGCCGCCGGGCAGCACGACGGTCAGGTCCTCGGTCGAGGCCGACGCGACGACGGGCGGAACGTCGCCGTCCGGCCGCCAGAACGCGACGGCGCCGGTGCGGGCCGGGTCGCCGGGCACGAACACGGCACAACAGCCCGCGAGTTCGGCGATTTCGGCGAACTCGGAGGCAGTTGCCGGGGGAGTCCTCTGCACAGTGATGCCGTATTCCTCAAATTTGACTACCGGGGGACAGAATCGCCGAGGGTACAGCAACCGGATGCTGTACCCAGTACTGCTGGAATGTGATCCAGGCCACTCAAGTCGAGGTGTCGGCAGCCCCCCTGCCGCGTGGTGCTGACCCCCGCCCCCGGACGGGGGGTGTCCTCATGGTCACCACAGGTCATCGATCCGTACGTTTCCTCAGGTCAGCGCGTTTCCCTGAGAGAGCCGGAGTCCCGAGATGTCCCAGACCACACCCACCCTCGCCCTCCGTCCACGGGACACGTCCGGCTCGCCGCCCGGCGGGAGCGAGTTCACGCCGCTCCTGCGCGCGGCCAAGGGCCAGAACCTGCTGGAGCGCCGCTACGGCTGGTACGCGCGGGTCATCACGGTCAACGCCCTCGCCCTGACCGGCGTCGTCACGGGTGTCGTCCTGCTCGGCGACTCCTGGTGGACCCTGCTCCTCGCGCCGGTGCTCGCGGTGTTCTGCGCGCGTACCGCCTTCATAAGCCATGACGCCGGGCACGCCCAGATCACCGGCGGCAAGGCGGTCGGCCGCCTCATCGGCCTGGTCCACGGCAACCTGCTCCTCGGGATGAGCCACTCCTGGTGGAACCAGAAACACAACCGGCATCACGCCAACCCCAACCACATCGACAAGGACCCCGATGTCGCCGCCGACGTCCTCGTCTTCACCGGCGAGCAGGCCAGCGAGCGCACGGGCTTCCGGGGCTGGCTCACCCGGCATCAGGCCTGGCTGTTCTTCCCGCTCACCCTCCTCGAAGGCGTCGCCCTGAAGATCCAGGGCTTCAGGGACCTGCGCCGCCAGTCGCCGGGAGAGCGGTCCGTGGAGGCCGTGCTGCTGGTCGGCCATGTCGCCGGCTACGCGACGCTGCTGCTCACCTCCATGTCACCCGGCAAGGCCCTGCTGTTCGCCGCCCTCCACCAGGCACTCTTCGGGCTGCATCTGGGGCTGTCGTTCGCGCCCAACCACAAGGGCATGGAGATGCCGGACCCGAGCGGCGAACCGTGGGGTCATCTGCGACGCCAGGTGCTCACCTCGCGCAACATCCACGGCGGCCCCGTGACCGACTGGTTCCTCGGCGGCCTCAACCACCAGATCGAGCACCACCTCTTCCCCAGCATGCCCCGCCCCCATCTGCGACTCGTCCAGCCCCTTGTGCGCGCCCATTGCGGGGAATTGGGTATTCCCTACACGGAGACCGGGCTGGTCGACTCGTACCGGCAGGCTCTGCGTCACATGCACGAGGTGGGCGAGCCCCTGCGCGGCGAGTAGGGGCTCATGTCGGGGATGTCTCAGGGGCGTCTCAGGGTCCTCATCCGGAACCGTGGGAGGCACGGACCCGTTCTTCTGTTCAGAGAGCGGCAGTGGCCGCGAAGGAGGCGACGTAGATGTCGAAGAACGCGAAGATCGCCGCAGGAGGTGTGGCGGTCGGCCTCATCCTGCTGATCTGGCTGCCCTGGTGGGC
Source organism: Streptomyces sp. NPDC003011 (assembly GCF_053591515.1). Taxonomy (NCBI): domain Bacteria; kingdom Bacillati; phylum Actinomycetota; class Actinomycetes; order Kitasatosporales; family Streptomycetaceae; genus Streptomyces; species Streptomyces sp. NPDC003011. Next base: position 73,278 of record NZ_JBSFTY010000028.1, on the reverse strand, counting down.
CGCGCTGCTGATAGTCCTGGGAGTTCCCGCGGCCGCGTACCTCACGCTGGACCCCTCGCAGCGGCGCAGGCTGCGCCGTGCGAACCGCAAGCAACTCGGCCGCTGACGGGGCCCGCCGCGCCGGTCCGTCCGGACCGTCCGGCGCGCAGGAGCCGGCCACGTCGCCGCCCGCGGGCCCCGCGGGCACGGGGTGCGCCGGCCCGTCGGGGAGCTGCTGTCCCGCACGGCCGCCCGGGTGACCGGCGCCCTGATCACCCGGCTACGCCTCCGCGCCGCGCGGCTGTACTCGCCCTGCGGCGGGCGGGGCCAAGCGCCGGGGCTCGGGGCGCCGGTCCCGGAGAGCCTCCCCTCCGGTCTGCGCGGGTCCGAGCGCGGTCACGCTGACGGACTGGCTGCGGTTCGCCTGCCAGGGGCACAGTCCGCGAGCGGTCGGCCATCGGCCGCACCGGGGTCGGATGGCTGTCGTCCGGCCGGCCCTGACGGGGGCGCCGCCCCGCGCCCTCACAGCGGGCGTACGGCCATCTTGTCGAGCGCCTCCAGAAGGCCCGGCAGCTCCGGTCCCCGGCCCACCGGCAGGACCTCGCCGGGCTCGTCGTCGAGCAGGACGAACGCGATGTCGTCGGTCCTCGCCACGAGCGACCAGCCGGGGCCGTCGGCGCGCAGGGTCCGCGCGTCCCCCGGGGCGAACGAGGACCGCACGCGACCCAGCGGCGGCGGTGCGTCCACATACGCGCGGGCCTCCGCGAGGACGCGCCGGATGCCGCTGTGCCCCGCCTCGGCCCCGTCCCGTGCCGCACCCTGCCCGTTTCCGGTGTCCCCCGAGGGGGCGTCCCTCCCGGGGCCCTCGGAGACCTCGGCGTCGAAGACCCCGTCGGCCGGGCCCGGGAACTCCGTGTCGTCGAGCTGCTCCCGCCAGGTCGCCCACTGGAGCGCGATCTCGTCGGCACCCAGCCGCCGCTGCGCCGGCCCCCAGGTGGAGGTGTCCGGCGGCGTCAGCGGGTCACCGTCCGCGATCTCGGGGTCGGGATCGTGCGGCGCCGGCACGCCGGGGGCCGACACGGCGACCTCCAGGGGCCAGCCGGGCAGTGCGGCGACCACCGTGCGCTCGTCGGGCGACAGATCGTGCTCCATGCCGCAGTCCCAGGACGCGATGGCCACGGCGACCAGCGACACGTCGTCGACGACGACCGTCCACCGGGCACCGTCGCCGTCCTGGCCGAGTACCAGGCCGTACCCGTCGGCCAGCGGCGCGAGCCCCAGCGCCGCGCAGGCCTCCGGATAGTCGTCGCCCAGCACGCTCGGGAACTTCGCCGGCGTCAGCAGCACCGCCGTCAGCACATAGAGCGCGTCGTCCGCGGCGGCGACGGCGTCCTCGTCCGTCCCTGCCATCCCAGCCTCCCCATCGGTATGTCCAACGGCGCGCACCCTAGTGCGCCGGGAAGGCGCTTGTCACGACTCCCCGGTCCACCCGGAGCTGCGACTTCCCGACCGGACGGGGCGAATCGACCATCCGCCGCCGCTGCGTCAGGCCGCCGGAAGCCCGAGCAGCGCCCGCGCCACCGTGCGGGGCGACTCGTCGCGCTCCCGCGCGAGCGCGATCACGGCCCGGCACGCCAGCTCGTTCACCCCGAACGACAGCGCCTCCGGGGACACCCAGTCCGCGGCCTCGTCGATCCGCTCCTGGTCGTCCTCCGCGCAGGCCGAGACGTAGGCGGCCGCGGCCTCGAACAGATTGTGCGGGCGAGCCTCCCCGCCGCTCCTCGCGTCGGTGCGCAGGGCGTCGATCAATCTGGCACCGGACTTGCGGACCCTGCCGAACATGCCGACCACCTTCCCCCATGTGCGGTTGTCTCGCTGAACGTCCATCTCCTGTCACTCACCGTAGAGTTGGAGCCTCGGCGACAGAAGGGGGACGGCGCGGTGAAGCGTTTCGCGCGGCTGGAGCAGATCCGGACGATGGACCCGGAGAAGGACGCCCTGGAGATCTACCGGCTCAGCACGGCGTACGAGTTCCCCTGGGACTTCACCCGCGCCCTTGAGCTGGCCCTGTACCGCACCTACGCCGTGCCCGGCATCGGCCGGCTGCTCGCCGAGACGGCCGAGCTCACGGACCGGACGCAGAAACGCTACGACGACACGTCACTGCTCCTCGACGCCGTCGTCGAACACGGCTTCGACAGTGAGCAGGGCCGCACCGCGATCCGCCGCATCAACCAGATGCACCACGGTTACGACATCGGCAACGACGACATGAGGTACGTGCTCTGCACGTTCGTCGTGGTGCCCAGGCGCTGGATCGACGCCTACGCCTGGCGCAGGCTCTCGCGCCACGAGATCGTGGCCTCCGCCGTCCACTACCGCACTCTCGGGCGCCACATGGGCATCAAGGACGTACCCGGGTCCTACGAGGAGTTCGAAGCCTGCCTCGACGCCTACGAAGAGGCGCACTTCGGCTGGGACGAGGGGGCGCGCCGGGTCGCGGACGCCACGCTCACCCTGGTGGCGTCCTGGTATCCGCGCCCCCTCGCCCCGCTCCTGCGCACCTCGACGCTCGCCCTGCTCGACGAACCGCTCCTGGAAGCCTTCCGCTACCCGCCTCCGAGCGCGCTCACCCGCGAACTCGTCCGCGGCGCGGTCCGGCTGCGCGGACGCGCCGTCCGGCTGCTGCCGCCCCGGCGGGCGCCGCACCACGCGCGGCAGAACCGGGAGATCAAGGGCTACCCGAACGGCTACCGGCTGGACGACCTGGGCACCCGCCCGGTCCCGGGCGTGCGGGGCTGTCCGGTACGCCACCCGGGCCCGCCGACGGTCGCCTCCCCCGAGTGAGCCGAGGACGCCGCACAGCCGGGGGAGGGCCGCTCGGGCGCGTCAGCCCTCCCGGACGGCGAGCGCCAGGAACCGGTCGTCCCGGTCGACGTACGACGTCATGCGCCATCCGGAACCGGCGAGCAGCGGACGCAGGGTGGGTTCCGCGCGCAGATCGTCCTCGGTGATCCGCCGGCCCTGGCGTGCCGCGAGCGCCGCCCTGCCGATCGGATGGAACAGCGCCAACAGACCGCCGGGACGCACCACGCGCGCCAACTCCCGCAGGTTCCCGTCCGGATCGGGCAGGTGCGAGATCAGCCACGCGCCGAACACGGCGTCGAGCGACTCCGAGCGCAGCGGCAGCGCGGCCACGTCGGCGAGCAGCAACCGCCCGTCCCGGCCCCGTCCGGCCCGTACGGCGGCCTCCAGCATCGCCGGAGTCAGATCAGCCCCGACAACCACCCCCGACGGCCCCACGGCCGCCCGGAGCGGCGTCAGGGCGCGCCCGGTGCCGCAGCCGGCGTCGAGCACCCGGTCCCCCTCGCGCAGCCCGAGATCCGAGACAGCGGCGGCATAGGCGGGACCGTCGTCGGGGAACCGGCGGTCCCAGTCGGCGGCGCGGGCGGTGAAGAACTCCTGCACGCGTGTGTGGTCGTCGCTCATGTTCCGCATGATCCCTCACCGACAGGGACGACGTCTCGGTGCACACGTTCGAGCGTGACGCGATCGCTCAGGCGCATCGCGCGTCATATTGCAGCACCTTTCGAAATGCGCCCTCTTTGTGCGCCCCTGCCCCGACTAGCGTCCCGGTTCCATGGGACACCTGGACCACGCCGCCCTGGGGTGGCTTACCCCCGCACTGTCGTACGTGATGGCCTGCATAGGCGCCGCACTCGGACTGCGCTGCACCGTCCGCGCGCTCGGCGCCACCGGACGATCGCGCCGGAACTGGCTCGTCACCGCGGCCTCCGCACTCGGCACCGGCATCTGGACCATGCACTTCGTGGCCATGCTCGGCTTCGGCGTCAGCGGCACCGACATCCGCTACGACGTGCCGCTCACGATCGTGAGCCTGCTCGTCGCCATGGGCGTCGTCTGTGCCGGTGTCTTCGCCGTCGGCTACAGCCGCGACCGCACCCGCGCCCTCTTCCTGGGCGGACTCACCACCGGCCTCGGTGTGGCAAGCATGCACTACCTGGGTATGGCGGCGGTACGCCTGCACGGCGACATCGACTACGACCCCGCGCTGGTCGGACTCTCCGTCCTGATCGCGGTCGTCGCGGCGACGGCGGCCCTGTGGGCGGCCCTCAACATCAAGTCACCCGTCGCCGTCACCCTCGCCTCCCTGATCATGGGCGCGGCGGTGTCGAGCATGCACTACACCGGAATGTTCGCGGTGAGTGTGCGCGTGGTGCCCTCCGGGGCGGCGCTGCCCGGGGCCACGGCGATGCAGTTCATCTTCCCCCTCGCCGTCGGCCTCGGGTCCTACCTCTTCCTGACCTCGGCCTTCGTCGCGCTGTCGCCCACCACGGGAGAACGCCGGGCATCCGCGTCGGCCCAGCAGCCCGTCGAGACCGCGGCCCACTAGCGGCACACCGGACCACGACTGCCCGGACGACACGCCCCCTACCCCACTCCCGAGCGAGGAGGCCATGCGTACACCGCGTAGGACCCCCACAGGCGGCGCTGAGACGCCGTCCCCGCCTCCCGTGCGCGGCCGCCGCGCACACGCCGGACCACCGGCTGACGAGAGCCCCGGCGTAAGCCCCGACGAATCCGTGGGCGCGCTGTCCGTGGGTGCGATACCGGACGACGCACCCGCGCGCGCGGGACAGCCGGACGCATCCGCGGGCGCGGGACACTGGCGCCTCCGGCCGCGGACGGTGCGGGCCAAGATCGTCTGCCTGCTGATGGTCCCGGTGGTCTCCCTGCTCGCCCTGTGGGCGTACGCGACCGTCACCACCGCCCAGGACGTCGCCCGGCTGCGGCAGTTGCAGCGTGTCGACGCCACCATCAGGACCCCCGTCGCGGAGGCCGTGGCCGCGCTCCAGACCGAACGGGCGACCGCCGTCCGCTACGCCACCCACCCGTCGGCCGGGCAGAGCGACGGCCTTCAGGAACTCGCGCAGCGCACGGACCGCGCCGTGGCCGAGCTCCGGCTCGGCGACGACAGCACGATCGCCGACAGTGAGGAACTGCCCGCCGGCGTGGCCCAGCGGCTGGAGGCGTTCGTCACCGGCGCCGAGCGACTGCGCCCGCTGCGCACCGCCGTGCTCGACCGCCGGGTGGGCTGGAACGAGACGTACGGGCGGTACACGGCGACCATCGCCAGTGCCTTCGGCGTGGGCGGCGCCCTCACCGGCATCCAGGACGCGGAACTCGGCTCCGACGCCCGCGTCCTGCTCGAGTTCTCCCGCGCGGGCGAGGCACTGGCCCAGGAGGACGTGGTCCTGGACAGTGCGCGGCTGGCCGGCGGGCTGTCGGGCGAGCGGCTGCGCCTGTTCACCGGGGCCGTCGACACCCGCCGTGCCCTGACCGAGTCCGCCGTGGCCGACCTGCGGGGCTCCGAACGCGCCGCCTGGCGAGGCCTCGCCGACGGCAGCGCCTACGCCACCGTCGCAGCCGCCGAGGACAGGGTCCTCGCCGCCGGCCCGGGCTCCCGGGCGATCGACGCGGCACCGCAGGGCGCCTGGGAGCGGGCGCACGCGCGCGTGCAGGACGGCATGCGCACGATCGAGGAGGACGCGGGGCGCGAGGTCGCCGACCGGGCCGACCCGTTCACCCGCGGTCTGCTGACCCCGGCCGGTGCCGCCGTCCTCCTCGGCCTCGTCGCTGTTGCCGCCTCTCTCGTGATCTCCGTGCGCATCGGCCGCGGTCTGGTCGTCGAGCTGGTGAGTCTGCGCAACAGCGCCCTGGAGATCGCGCGCCGCAAACTCCCCGAGGCGATGCGGAAACTGCGCGCGGGGGAGGAGATCGACGTCCGGGCCGAGGTTCCGCCCGGGCCGCCCGCGGAGGACGAGAGCGGCCAGGTCGCCGAAGCCCTCGCCATCGTGCACCGCGCCGCGCTCAGGGCCGCCGTCGAACGCGCCGAGCTCGCCAGCGGCATCTCCGGGGTCTTCGTCAACCTCGCCCGCCGCAGCCAGGTCCTCGTCCACCGCCAGCTCAGCCTCCTCGACAGCATGGAACGCCGCTCCGACGATCCGAACGAACTGAGCGACCTGTTCCGACTCGACCACCTCACCACCCGCATGCGGCGCCACGCCGAGAGCCTGATCATCCTCTCCGGGGCCGCGCCCGGCCGTGCCTGGCGCATGCCGGTGTCCCTGACGAACGTGGTCCGCGCGGCCGTGTCGGAAGTCGAGGACTACGCGCGCGTGGAGGTACGTCAGCTGCCCGACGCGGCCGTCGTCGGCGCGGCCGTCGCCGACCTCACCCACCTCCTCGCGGAGATCATCGAGAACGCCGCCCAGTTCTCGCCGCCCCACACCCGCGTGCGGATCACCGGCGAACCCGTCGGCAACGGCTACGCCGTCGAGATCGAGGACCGCGGCCTGGGCATGGGCAAGGAGACACTCGCCGAGGCCAACCGGCGCATCGAACAGTCCGAGACGCTCGACCTGTTCGACAGCGATCGGCTCGGCCTCTTCGTGGTGAGCAGGCTCGCCGCCCGGCACACCATCAAGGTGCACCTGCGGACCTCGCCCTACGGGGGCACCACCGCGGTCGTCCTGCTGCCCACGGCCCTGCTGCACTCCGGCGCGACGGAACGTTCCCCCCGGACGCCGGCGGAGCCGGAACGGCAGCCGGAACACGCGTACGCGCGCGTGCCCGCCGCCGCCCAGCACCAGGAGTCCGTCCCGGCGCAGGCCGGCCGCCCCGCGCTGGTGGCCCCCGCACCGGTCGCGGCCCGGACCACGACCGACACCCCACCCCCCGGAGTCACCACCTTGCGTCTGCACCGGCCCCCGGACGACGACTCCTGCGACAACGCCCCGGACGACTCCGACGACCTGCCCCGCCGGGTCCGGCAGGCGCATCTCGCCCCCCAACTGCGCGAACGGCCCGCCGAGGAAGCGGCGCGGGCATCCGTCCCCCAGGGCGACGACCGGCGCACCCCCGAACTCGTACGGGACCGCATGGCGGCGTACCGCGAGGGCTGGGCGCGCGGCGGCGGCCGGCGGCCCGGCCGCGGAGCGACCCGAGATTCTTCAGCGGGCAGCGACAGCAGCGAAGGAGACCCCGCATGATCCAGGACCCGAGTATGGGAGCCGCCCAGCGGACCGGCGAACTCGACTGGCTGCTGGACGACTTGGTGGTGCGTGTGAGCGAGGTGCGGCACGCGGTGGTGCTGTCCAACGACGGGCTCGCGGTGGGCGCCTCGACCGATCTCCGCCGTGAGGACGCCGAGCACCTCGCCGCCGTCGCCTCCGGTTTCCACAGCCTCGCCAAGGGCGCCGGCCGGCACTTCGGGGCCGGTGGCGTGCGCCAGACCATGGTGGAGATGGACGACGGCTTCCTCTTCGTGGCCGCCGCCGGCGACGGCTCCTGCCTCGCCGTCCTCACCGCCGTGACGGCGGACATCGGACTGGTCGCGTACGAGATGGCACGGCTGGTCAAGCGCGTCGGCGAGCACCTGTACACGGCACCACGGGTCGGCGCGCGGCCGCCCGCCGCAGGATGAGGCGGGAAGGCGGTCCACGCACATGACCGAGGACATGACGGGCACCCAGCGCGAGCAGGGCAGCCAGTGGTACGACGGCGAGGCCGGCCCCCTGGTGCGTCCGTACGCCATGACCGGCGGACGCACCAGACCCGGCCCCACCGGGGTGCGCTTCGACCTGATCGCCCTGGTCACGCTGGACACGGGCGCGCCCGGCTTCGACGACGACACCCCGCTGGGGCCGGAACACCGCGCCCTGGTCGACCTGTGCCGCGCGGAGACGCAGTCGGTCGCGGAACTCGGGGCGGGCGCCGACCTGCCGGTGGGCGTGGTCAGGGTCCTCCTCGGTGACCTCCTGGAACTCGGCTGGGTCACCGTCAGCCGTCCCGTGCCCCCCGCGCAACTTCCTGACGAACGGATCCTGCGCGAAGTGATCGAAGGGCTGCGGGCCCTGTAGATGAACGCGCGCACCCGTCCGGCGGTCCCGAGCGGTTACTTGTGCGCTCTTTCGCACCCCGCATGGCCACCATGCGGTCAGATCGGGCCCATAGCGGTCCGACCCCCTCGCGGCCAGGCCGCGGTTGTCATCATGCTGACGTCGCGCCCCCGCACCGAGGCCGCGGGCGGGACTTCCGCCGGGACGCGGCACCCACTCCCCGACGTCGACCGTCGCCGGCCCTCCCGAGAGAAGTGATCGATGGTCTCCGAGCACTCCGACGCCCAGGACGGCGAGACGACCGCCCTGGCGTTGAAGATACTGGTCGCCGGCGGGTTCGGCGTGGGCAAGACGACCCTGGTCGGTGCCGTCAGCGAGATCCGGCCGCTGCGTACCGAGGAACTGCTCAGCGAAGCCGGGCAGTCGGTGGACGACACCGGCGGCGTGGACCAGAAGGTCACCACGACGGTCGCCATGGACTTCGGGCGGATCACCATCCGCTCCGGCCTGTCCCTCTACCTGTTCGGTACACCGGGCCAGGACCGCTTCTGGTTCCTGTGGGACGAGCTCTCCCAGGGCGCCCTCGGCGCGGTGGTCCTCGCCAACACCCGCCGCCTGGAGGACTGCTTCCCGGCGGTGGACTACTTCGAGCACCGGCACATCCCGTTCGTGGTGGCCGTCAACTGCTTCGCGGGCGCCCGGACGTACGGCGCCCACGACGTCTCACGCGCCCTGGACCTCGACCCGGGCACGCCCGTGGTCCTGTGCGACGCCCGCGACCGCGACTCGGGCAAGGAGGTGCTGATCCGGCTGGTCGAGTACGCCGGGCGGATGCACACCGCCCGGCTGCTCGACTCGGTGGGCTGACCCGGGCCGTCGGGCCCGGTGCCGTCCTCAGTCGGCGACGGCCTTCTGCGCCAGGACCTTGGCGACCGCGACCCGGACGAGGAGTTCGCCCGGCACGCCGTTGCGGGCGCCGAACTCCTCGGCCCGGTCCTCGCCCATGTACCGCGCCGCGATGCGCCCAGTGCCGGACCTGATCGAGATCCTCGATGAGCCGGGCGCGGCCCTGGAGCACCACGAAGTCGAAGGGCGGCCGGTCGTCGTCGACGCACAGCGCGACCCGGCCGTCCCGGGCCAGATTGCGCCCCTTCACCGTGGCCTTGCCGGTGTTGAACACCACGTCGTCCCCGTCGAGCAGGAACCAGACCGGCGCCACGTGCGGGCTCCCGTCGGCGCGTACGGTCGACAGCTTTCCGGTGCGGGTGCCGTCGGAGACGAACTCCCGCCATTCGGTGTCGGTCATCTTCTGTGCCATGTCCCCATCCTCCTTGCCGGGACGCCGGTCGTGGGGAAGTCTGGCGGGGAGAGATCCTCCGGCCAGGGAGGAGATGTCACAGGGGGAGACAGTAACCATGGCGCAGAAGCGGGGACTTGGCTGGCTGCTGGACGACCTGACCGAGCGCGTGGAACACGTACGGCACGCTCTGGTCCTGTCCAACGACGGGCTGGTGACGGGGGCGAGCACGGGACTGCGCCGCGAGGACGCCGAGCACCTCGCCGCCGTCTCGTCCGGACTGCACAGCCTGGCCAAGGGCTCGGGACGGCACTTCGGCGCGGGCCAAGTGCGCCAGACCATGGTCGAGTTCGACGACGCCGTGCTGTTCGTCACCGCCGCGGGCGCCGGCAGCTGCCTGTGCGTGTTCAGCGGTGCTGAGGCCGACATCGGCCAGATCGCCTACGAGATGACCCTGCTCGTCAACCGGGTCGGCGAGCACCTCACGGTCGACGCCCGGCACCCCGGGCGAAGTCCGGAAGAGCGCCTCTGACCTGCTGATTCCTCGACTCCCGTGGAGTTTTCCACAGGTCCGCGCCGCGATGCGCCGGACCGGATACCGTTTCTGTCACCGCGAACGCACACAGCGTGAGCACCGACTCCACGGGGGAGACCGGCCATGCCGACCGACACCATCACCACACCGCACCACCTCTCTTGCGCGCCGAGTCGCGCGGCCCGTGAGCTGGGCCTGAAGCGCGGTGAGTTCGACCTCGCTGTGCACCTCGGGCACATCCGCACCCTGCCCGACGAAGGAGGCGGCGGCCGACGCGTCCCCCGCTCCGAGATCGACCGGCTGCGCGCGGGCGAAGGCTTCCCCGGCTCCCTGCGCGAGCGGGTGAAGGCCGTGGGCGCCACGGAGGGCGCGGCGGTCATGGAGGTGTCTCCGGGCAGGTTCACCCGGCTGGCCCGCCTGGGTCTGGTGGTGCCGGTGACGTTCTACCTCAACCGCTATCGCACCGTGGTCTGGCAGTATCTGGCCGAGGAACTAGGGCAGTTCGCGGTCGACGAGAAGAACTCCCGGCTGCTGAAGGCGCGCATGCCCGAGGGACTGCGTGACCAGCTGGAGACCGGCCTGGACCTGCGCCCCCGCAACTGGCGCGGACGACACCTGGGCTTCCTGCTGCGGCAGGCCGCCGATCCGTGGGAGCAGGCCGGAGCCGTGGCGGCGTTCCTCGACCCCGTCCAGGTCGCGGAGATCATCACGGACCCCTACGAGCGCTCTCACGTGAACCGCTTCCGGCCCGGACCGCCCACCCACGGTGTCCCGGGTTCCCCGGCCGCGCGCCTGGCGGAGAGGATCATGACTGCGGACGACCCGGACGAGATCGGCTGGCTGCGGAGCGACCTGGCGCGCTCTGTGGAGGAGGCGCGGGAGCATCGCCCCGCCCCGCGCCCCGCCCCACGGCCCGCCCCGTCCGTGGGGCACGGCGACCCCTCCCGATCCGGGCACCCGCATCCGCCCCGGAAGCTGCTGGGCTGGCTGCGCCGTGGACGGGGCACATCCCGCCCTACAAGGCCCTGAACAACCCCTCCTGGACGACCGACACCAGCAGCCGGCCCTCCAGGTCGTAGATCCGGCCGCGGGCCAGCCCCCGTCCGCCCGTCGCGATCGGTGACTCCTGGTCGTACAGGAACCACTCGTCCGCGCGGAACGGCCGGTGGAACCACATGGCGTGGTCCAGCGAGGCCATGTCGAATCCGCGCGGACCCCACAGCGGTTCGACCGGGATGCGGACGGCGTCCAGGAGGGTCATGTCGCTGGCGTAGGTCAGCGCGCAGGTGTGCACCAGCGGGTCGTCACCGAGCGGCCCGACCGCGCGCATCCACACCGCGCTGCGCGGCTCGGCGTCCTTGACCTCCTCGATCGTCCAGCGCAGCCGGTCCACATAGCGGATGTCGAAGGGCTGACGCCGGGCCATCCGCTCCAACTGTTCCGGCAGAGCGCCCAGATGCTCCCGGATCTCGTCCGTGACCGTCGGCAGCGACTCCGGGTCCGGGACCTTGCGGGCCGGCGGCAGCTGGTGCTCGAAGCTCCCCTGTTCAGGCTTGTGGAAGGAGGCGGTGAGATTGAAGATCGTGCGGCCCTGTTGCACGGCGGTGACCCGGCGGGTGGTGAAGGACCGCCCGTCCCGCACCCGCTCGACCTGGTACACGATCGGCACACCGGGACGGCCCGGACGCAGGAAGTACGCGTGCAGCGAGTGCACCGGGCGGTCGCCCTCCGTGGTGCGGCCCGCGGCCACCAGCGCCTGTCCGGCCACCTGGCCGCCGAAGACGCGCTGCAGGGACTCCTGCGGGCTGCGGCCACGGAAGATGTTGACCTCGATCTGCTCCAGGTCGAGCAGGTCGACGAGCTTCTCGGCCGGGTTCGTCGTCATGGGTGGGACTCTCCTGTGCTCACAGCTGGCCGACGTCGGTGACACGAACGATCGCACGGCCCTCGGCGTCGGAGGCCGCGAGGTCGATCTCCGCGCTGATGCCCCAGTCGTGATCGTCGTTCGGGTCGTCGAAGATCTGGCGGACGCGCCACAGACCGTGCTGCGGCTCCTCCTCGATCAGCAGCAGCTTGGGGCCGCGGGCGTCGGGTCCGGTGCCGAGGTCGTCGTACTCGTCCCAGTACTTGTCCATCGCCTCGCCCCAGGCATCGGCGTCCCAGCCGGAGTCCGCGTCCATCTCGCCGAGCTCCTCCACCTGATCCAGGGCGGCGAGCTCGACCCGGCGGAACATGGCGTTGCGGACGAGGACGCGGAACGCGCGGGCGTTGGTGGTGACCGGCTTGACCTCGTCGGCCTTCTCCTGGGCCTCCTCCGCGGTCATCACCTCCGGATTGGCGAGCTGCTCCCACTCGTCCAGCAGGCTGGAGTCGACCTGGCGCACCATCTCGCCCAGCCACTCGATCAGATCCTGGAGGTCCTCGGACTTGATGTCGTCCGGGACGGTGTGGTCGAGGGCCTTGTAGGCGCCGGCGAGGTAGCGCAGCACGATCCCCTCGGTGCGCGCCAACTCGTAGTAGGACACCAGCTCGGTGAAGGACATCGCCCGTTCGTACATGTCCCGCACGACGGACTTCGGCGACAGCGGGTGGTCGCCCACCCAGGGATGACTCTTGCGGTAGGTGTCGTACGCGTGGAAGAGGAGCTCCTCCAGGGGCTTCGGGTAGGTGACGTCCTGGAGCCGCTCCATGCGGTCCTCGTACTCGACGCCGTCCGCCTTCATCGCGGCCACCGCCTCGCCGCGCGCCTTGTTCTGCTGGGCGGCGAGGATCTGCCGCGGGTCGTCCAGCGTCGACTCGACGACGGACACCATGTCCAGGGCGTAGGACGGCGACTCCGGGTCGAGGAGCTCGAACGCGGCCAGCGCGAAGGTGGACAGCGGCTGGTTGAGGGCGAAGTCGTGCTGAAGATCGACCGTCAGCCGGACGATACGGCCCTCGGCGTCCGGCGTGTCCAGCTTCTCGACGATGCCGCCGTCCAGCAGCGAGCGGTAGATCGCGATCGCGCGCCGGATGTGCCGCAGCTGCTGCTTGCGCGGCTCGTGGTTGTCCTCCAGGAGGTGCCGCATCGCCTCGAAGGCGTTGCCGGGCCGGGCGATCACCGACAGCAGCATCGTGTGCGTCACCCGGAAACGGGAGGTCAGCGGCTCCGGCTCGGAGGTGATCAGCTTGTCGAAGGTGTTCTCCGTCCACCCGACGAAGCCCTCGGGAGCCTTCTTGCGGACGACCTTGCGGCGCTTCTTCGGGTCGTCGCCCGCCTTGGCCAGCGACTTCTCGTTCTCGACGACGTGCTCGGGAGCCTGGGCGACCACGAGACCCGCGGTGTCGAAGCCCGCCCGCCCGGCGCGGCCCGCGATCTGGTGGAACTCACGGGCGCGCAGCGTGCGCACGCGCGTGCCGTCGTACTTGCTCAGCGCCGTGAACAGCACCGTGCGGATAGGGACGTTGACGCCCACACCCAGCGTGTCCGTGCCGCAGATGACCTTCAGCAGACCGGCCTGGGCGAGCTTCTCCACCAGGCGGCGGTACTTGGGCAGCATGCCGGCGTGATGGACGCCGATGCCGTGCCGCACGTACCGGGACAGGTTGCGGCCGAACTTGGTGGTGAAGCGGAAGTTGCCGATCAGCTCGGCGATCTGGTCCTTCTCCTCGCGCGTGCACATGTTGATGCTCATCAGCGCCTGCGCCCGCTCCACGGCCTGCGCCTGCGTGAAGTGCACGATGTAGACCGGTGCCTGTTTCGTCTCCAGCAGCTCGGTCAGCGTCTCGGTGAGCGGCGTGAGCCGGTACTCGTAGGACAGCGGCACGGGGCGGGTCGCCGAGCGGACCACGGACGTCGGGCGGCCGGTGCGGCGGGTCAGGTCCTTCTCGAACATCGAGACGTCGCCGAGGGTGGCCGACATCAGGATGAACTGCGCCTGGGGAAGCTCCAGGATCGGGATCTGCCAGGCCCAGCCCCGGTCCGCCTCCGCGTAGAAGTGGAACTCGTCCATCACGACCTGGCCCACGTCCGCGTGCTTGCCGTCCCGCAGCGCGATCGACGCGAGCACCTCGGCGGTGCAGCAGATCACCGGGGCGTCGGCGTTGACGGACGCGTCGCCGGTCAGCATGCCGACGTTCTCCGTGCCGAAGATCTTGCACAGCTCGAAGAACTTCTCCGACACCAGGGCCTTGATCGGAGCCGTGTAGAACGTGACCTCGTCACGGGCCAGCGCGGCGAAGTGCGCGCCTGCCGCGATCATGCTCTTGCCGGAGCCGGTGGGCGTCGACACGATCACGTTCGCCCCGGAGACCACCTCGATCAGCGCCTCCTCCTGGTGGGGATAGAGGGTGAGACCGCGTTCCTGGGACCACGACTCGAAAGCTTCGTAGAGGGCGTCGGGGTCGGCGGTCGGCGGCAGCTGATCGATGAGGGTCACGCACCCATCTTGCCTGCCCTTTCGCGGGATGGGGGAATCGGCTGCGAGCACGAAGATCGCGAACGCTACGCTGTGTCGCCGACGGAGCGTCAGTGCGCCCGGTCAACTGGACAGCGGCACACCAAGAATGGGGCGGGCAACTCCGATGATGGGACCAGCACACTCACTGTCGGGCGCCGCAGCCTGGCTCGGTGCCGGCGCCGCGGCAGCCGCGACCGGGCACACGATGCCCTGGCCGGTCCTCCTCGCCGGGGCCCTGATCTGCGCCGGCGCCGCACTCACCCCGGACCTCGACCACAAGGCCGCCACCATCTCGCGCGCTTTCGGTCCGGTCTCCCGAGCCGTGTGCGAGATAGTCGACAAGCTCTCCTACGCCGTCTACAAGGCCACGAAGAAGCAGGGCGACCCGCGCCGCTCCGGCGGGCACCGCACGCTCACCCATACCTGGCTGTGGGCCGTCCTGCTCGGCGCGGGCGGCTCGGTGGCGGCGATCACCGGTGGCCGCTGGGCCGTGCTGGCGCTCCTGTTCGTGCACATGGTGCTGGCCATCGAAGGCCTGCTGTGGCGGGCGACCCGCGGCCAGAGCGCCGACATCCTGGTCTGGCTGCTGGCCGCGACCAGCGCCTGGATCCTCGCCGGGGTGCTGGACAAGCCGGGCAACGGAGCGGACTGGCTGTTCACGGCGCCGGGCCAGGAGTATCTGTGGCTGGGGCTGCCGATCGTGCTGGGCGCGCTGGTGCACGACATCGGGGACGCGCTGACGGTCTCCGGCTGTCCGGTCCTGTGGCCGATCCCGGTGGGCCGCAAGCGCTGGTACCCGATCGGTCCGCCGAAGTTCATGCGGTTCCGGGCGGGCAGCTGGGTCGAGCTGAAGGTCCTGATGCCGGCCTTCATGCTGCTCGGGGGAGTGGGCTGCGCGGCGGCCCTCAACGTCATCTGAGCGAACCGCTCCGGCCGGCTGCCGGGGCCGTCCGGGAGCGCTCACGCCCCGCCGGAGCCCCGTCCCGGACCGCTGCCGTAGCGTCGTTCGAACTGGGCGACCCGGCCCTCCGAGTCCACTGTGCGGGCCTTGCCGGTGAAGAAGGGGTGGCTCTCCGAGGAGATCTCCACGTCCACGACCGGGTAGGTCTCGCCGTCGTCCCACTCGATGGTCCGGTCGCTGGTGGCGGTGGACCGGGTGAGGAAGGCGTAGCCGGCGGAGCGGTCCCGGAAGACGACCGAGTGGTAGTCGGGGTGCTTGTCCTGCTGCATGGATCCTCCTTCTGCGACGCCGGCCGGGCGGGCGGCGCCGCGGGGGTGGTGGGGTCAGCCGTACAGGGCGTCCTCGTCGACGATGTGCACGGCGGCCTCCTCGGCGGAGGCGGCCGCTCCGTCGATGCCCACGTCCGTGGCGATCAGCGCGCTCTCCTCATCCTCGTGCGCTCCCTCGTCGGGTGCCACGAGACGGCCGGAGCGGACCGCGCCGACCTCGTTGTCGAGGAGTTCCCCGTCCGTGCCGTCGCAGTCACCGATGCCGTCGCCGTCCGGCGCGGCCAGGTCCGGCAGCTCCTCGGCGAGCCGCTGCTCCAGCGTCTCGCCCGCCCGGCGCTCCGCCGCCGTGACACCGGCGTGCTCCACCGCCCAGGGCCGTTCCGGAGGCGACCAGCCCCGGTCGAGGGGACTGTCGACTCCGTCGTTCTCCAGGGTGTCCTCCACGTCGAGCAGCCCCGAATCGTCCTGGATCTCGGATCCGTCGGGCTGGTAGACGTCGTCCCCCCATCCGTCGGCGCTGTTCACGGGTACCTCCAGGTGATGGGGCCGGACTCGTTGTCCCCGAGGTCGGCGGCGGACCGCGGACGTACGGTGCACAAGCTCTGCCCGTCGGTCCACCGCGTGGTGCGCGGGCGCTCCCCGAGCCGGTGCCGCTCTCCAGCCTTCCACCCGACTTCCGCACCGCGCAACGGCACGGGCCCGGGTCGGGAACCGCTCGTCCCCGGCCCGGGCCCGCACACCTCTCAGTGCTCCCCGGTCACCCGGTCACCCGTGCCAGGACCGCCACAGGGCCGCGTACGCCCCGTCGGCCGCGACCAGCTCGTCGTGGCTGCCCAGCTCGCTGATCCGGCCGTTCTCGACGACGGCGATGACGTCGGCGTCGTGCGCGGTGTGCAACCGGTGGGCGATCGCGACCACCGTGCGGCCGTCCAGGACCCGGGCCAGGGACCGTTCCAGGTGGCGGGCCGCCCGCGGGTCGAGCAGGGAGGTGGCCTCGTCCAGGACCAGTGTGTGCGGGTCGGCCAGCACCAGCCGGGCCAGGGCGATCTGCTGCGCCTGGGCCGGAGTGAGCGCCAGCCCGCCCGAGCCGACCTCGGTGTCCAGGCCGTCGTCGAGGGCCCGTGCCCAGCCGTCCGCGTCCACCGCGCCCAGGGCCGCCCACAGCTCGGCGTCGGCCGCGCCGGTGCGGGCGAGGAGCAGGTTGTCGCGCAGGGAGCCCACGAAGACGTGGTGTTCCTGGTTGACCAGGGCCACGTGCGAGCGGACCCGTTCCGCCGTCATCCGGGAGAGCTCGGCGCCGCCGAGGGTGATCCGCCCGTCCCGGGGCGCGTAGATCCCGGCGAGCAGCCGGCCCAGCGTGGACTTGCCCGCGCCGGACGGCCCGACCAGCGCCAGCCTGGTGCCGGGGGCGACCTCCAGGGACACCTGGCGCAGCACGTCCACGCCTTCGAGGTAGCCGAAGTGCACCCGGTCCGCGTGCACGTCGCGGCCGTCGGGATCCAGCGTGTCGTCACCGGCGTCCGGCTCGATGTCCCGGACACCGACCAGCCGGGCCAGCGACACCTGGGCCACCTGCAGCTCGTCGTACCAGCGCAGGATCAGTCCGACCGGGTCGACGAGCATCTGCGCGATCAGGGCCCCGGTGGTCAGCTGCCCGACCCCGATCCAGCCCTGGAGCACGAACACGCCACCGATCATCAGCACCGAGGCGAGGACCGTCACATGGGTCACGTTGACGATGGGAAAGAGCACCGACCGCAGCCAGAGCGTGTAGCGCTCCCAGGCGGTCCACTCCTTGATCCGGCGCTCCGACAGCGCGATCCGGCGGGCGCTGAGGCGGTGCGCCTCGACGGTGCGTCCGGCGTCCACGGTCTCCGCGAGCGCGGCGGCGACGGCGGCGTACCCGGCGGTCTCCGAGCGGTAGGCCGCTCCCGCCCGCTTGAAGTACCAGCGGCAGCCGGTCACCAGCAGCGGCACGGCGAGCAGCACGGCGGCCGCCAGCGGCGGCGCGGTGATCACGAGCCCGCCCAGCAGCAGGGCCGCCCACACCACGCCGATCGCCAGCTGCGGTACGGCTTCCCGCATCGCGTTGGACAGCCGGTCGACGTCCGTGGTGATCCGGGACAGCAGGTCGCCCGTCCCGGCCCGCTCCAGCACCCCCGGCGGCAGGCCGACCGACCGCACCAGGAAGTCCTCGCGCAGATCGGCCAGCATCCGCTCGCCGAGTATCGCCCCGCGCAGCCGTACCTCCCGCACGAACAGCGCCTGGACGGCCAGCGCGAGCAGGAACAGCCCGGCCGTCAGCTCCAGGTGGAGTGCCCGGGCGTCGTCCGACACCCGCTCCACGAGGCCGCCCAGCAGCCACGGGCCCGCCATCGAGGCGATGACGGCCACCGTGTTGACGGTGATGAGGAGCAGGAAGGCACGGCGGTGCCGGCGGAACAGTTCGGCCACGTAGGCGCGGACGGTCGCGGAGGCGCCGACGGGCAGCGTGTTCGCCGTCGTCGGGGCCGCCGGGTCGTACGCCGGTGGCGCCACGCCGATCATGCGGTCTCCTCGATCTCTTCCCGTACGTCCAGGACGTCGTCCACCTCGCGGTCGACCACGCCGTCCACCTCCGGCTCGGTGGCCTCCGGCCCGCGCCGGGCGGCCTCCTCGTCGGTCTCGCGGGTCACCACGGCCCGGTACCGGGGTTCCTTGTGCACCAGCTCGCGGTGCACGCCGACCGCCACGACCTCGCCCTCGTGCACGAGGGCGACCCGGTCGGCGCGGTCCAGGAGCAGCGGCGAGGTGGTGAACACCACGGTCGTGCGCCCGGCGCGCACCTCTCGCAGGCCCTCAGCGATCCGCGCCTCGGTGTGCGAGTCGACGGCGGAGGTCGGCTCGTCCAGGACGAGCACCTCCGGGTCCGTCACCAGCGAGCGGGCCAGGGCGAGCCGCTGGCGCTGGCCGCCGGACAGGGACCGTCCGCGTTCGGTGATCCGGGCGTCCATCGGGTCCTCGGCGCCGAGCGAGCCCTGGGCCAGGGCGGTCAGGACGTCCCCGCACTGCGCGGCCGCCAGGGCCTCCTGGGCGCCGACGGCGCCCGAAGCGGGCACGTCGAGCAGCTCGCGCAGCGAGCCGGACAGCAGCACCGGGTCCTTGTCCTGGACGAGAACGGCCGTGCGTGCGGAGTCCAGCGGCAGCTCGTCGAGCGGCGTACCGCCCAGCAGGACCGAGGGGCCCTTCTCCGAGGGGTGCCCGCCCAGCCGCTCCGCCAGCCGTCCCGCCGCGTCCGGGTCACCGCACACCACGGCGGTGAGCCGGCCGGCGGGTGCCAGCAGACCGGTGGCCGGGTCGTACAGGTCGCCGGACGGAGTGCCGGCGGCGAGGGAGCCCGCCGTGTCCGTGGCCCGCTCCAGCGACAGCACGCGCGCGGCCCGCCGGGCCGACGGGCGCGAGAAGGAGTAGGCCATCGCGATCTCCTCGAAGTGCCGCAACGGATACGTCAGCAGCATCACCGAGCTGTAGACGGTGACCAGTTCACCGACACTGATCCGGCCGTCGCGGGCCAGGTGGACGCCGTGCCAGAC
Organism: Streptomyces sp. NPDC003011; assembly: GCF_053591515.1. Classification (NCBI taxonomy): domain Bacteria; kingdom Bacillati; phylum Actinomycetota; class Actinomycetes; order Kitasatosporales; family Streptomycetaceae; genus Streptomyces; species Streptomyces sp. NPDC003011. The sequence continues at coordinate 54,304 of NZ_JBSFTY010000028.1, read as the reverse complement.
GACCGCGATCAGCAGCAGTCCGGGCAGCAGTACCTGGATCGCGGAGATCAGCGACCACATCCGGGCGCTGCGGACGGCCGCGTGGCGGACCTCCTGGGAGGCGCTGCGGTAGCGGTCGAGGAAGAGTTCCTCGCCGCCGATGCCGCGCAGGACGCGCAGACCGGCCACGGTGTCCGAGGCCAGTTCGGTGGCGCGTCCCGCCTTCTCCCGCTGGACGTCGGCGCGCCGGGTCGCGGGGGGCAGCAGCGGCAGCACCGCCAGCGCGAGGACCGGCAGGCCCGCGGCGACGACCACGCCGAGCGCCGGCTGGTACAGGACCAGGCCGACGCAGACCAGCACGAGGGTGACCGCCGCCGCGGTGAACCGGGAGACGGCCTCCACGAACCAGCCGATCTTCTCGACGTCACCGGTGGACACGGCGACGACCTCGCCGGCCGCCACCCGCCGGGTGAGCGCCGAGCCCAGCAGAGCGGCCTTGCGGGCCAGCAGCTGCTGGACGCGCGCGGCGGCCGTGATCCAGTTGGTGATCGCGGAGCGGTGCAGGAAGGTCTCGCCGACCGCGTTGCCGACACAGCACACGGCCAGCAGCGCGCCCGCGAGGGCGAGCCGGGTACCGGAGCGGTCGACGACGGCCTGCACGGCGAGCCCGACGCAGAACGGCAGGACGCAGACGGACCCGAAGTGCAGCAGCCCCCAGGCCAGTGACCTGAGCTGTCCGCCCAGCTGGTTCCGGAAGAGCCACCACAGGAATCGGGGCCCGGAGCGCGCGTCCGGCGCACCCGGGTCGGGATACGGAAGGTCTTGAATCTGCATGACGTCCAGTGGCTCGTGTCAGGGGGTGAAGGGGGAACGCGTACGACGGCAACAAACCGTGAAAGGTTCGCGTCACAGCGTGGTCGGAAGCAAACGGTTTTCCGGCGGAGCGCACAGAACCGGCTGACCCGGCGACCGGGCCGCACCGACGTCGCCGCGCGCGGAAGGCGTCATTGCGGCGGATGCCCGGTTGGCCGTAGAACACCGGCCATGAAGAGACAGATCGTCATGTCCATGCTCGCCGGAGCGACCCTCCTCGCGAGCACCCTCCTCGGGGCGGGCCCGGCCCAGTCCGCTCAGGGCCCCGCCTCGGCCCCCCGGCCCGTCGACGTCCCCGCCGAGTTCGGCACCGACTGGCACGACCCCGTCACCGCGGCCCCGCCCGTCGCCAAGCCCGCCGGAAGGTCCTGCCGGGTCACGCTCGCAGAGGCGCGGTTCCGGGACTTCACCCCGTACCGGGGCACCTACACACCGCCCGACGGCTGCGGCGACCGCTGGAGCAAGGTCGTGCTGCGGCTGGACGGCGAGGTCAGGGGGCGGCAGTTCGACCGGCTCGGTCACCTCCACGTCGGCGGCGTCGAGATCTTCCGTACGTCGACGCCCCAGCCCTCGCCCGACGGCATCGAGTGGTCCGTCGAGAAGGACGTCACGCGCTACAGCGACACCTTCCGCGACAGCCAGGACGTCGAGATGCTCATCGGCAACGTCGTCGACGACACGTACACCGGCATCATCGACGTCAAGGTCACCCTGACGTTCCACGCGGGCGAGGCGGCCGCCACGCCGGACCGGGTCCTGACCCTCGACGACCGGTCCGCCCTCACCACCCCGCGCAACAGCGAACGCATCGTCGCCGAGGTGTACGCCACCGGTTCCGGCGGCGGCTGCGAGGAGTACTGGTACCTCACGGTGCCCGACCCGGCGCCGTACTCCTGCCGGACCGCCGACGGGCCCTACCGCGAGGTCCAGGTCGAGGTCGACGGCCGGCTCGCGGGGATCGCCGCCCCGTTCCCGACCGTGTGGACCGGCGGCTGGTCCAACCCCTTCCTGTGGTACGTCGTCCCGGGACCCCGCGCCTTCGACGTCAAGCCGATCGAATACGACCTGACGCCGTTCGCCGGGATCCTCAACGACGGCCGCCCGCACCGCGTCGAGGTCTCCGTCGTCGGCGTTCCCGAGGGGCAGAGCGGCTGGAGCGCTCCGGTCAACATCCTCGTCTGGCAGGACACGAAGAGCGCGCACGTCGGCGGGAGGCTCACCGCGCACCGGCAGACCGGTCTCACCGGCTCCTCGGCGTACCGGCCCGGCGCGGAGCACCGCGTGGACACCGAGGGTGGTCACGGGCTGACGGTGGCCGGATACGTCGACACCTCGCACGGCCGGGTGACGACCACCGTCAGCCGGTCCCTCGCGCACACCTCCACGCACCGCTGGACCGACGGCGAGAACGTCGACGCCCTGGACGCCACGTGGACGGACGACGAGTCGGTGACCGCCGACGGACGCGGACCGGCACGGGTGACGCGCACCCAGCGGACGTACACGATGGACGGTACGACCACGCTGGGCGCGGCCGACCGGCTGCGGACCGTGCTGACCCTCGGTGACCGCGCCTCGGTCACCGAGTCGCGCGGCGGCCGGCGCACCGCGTGGTCGCGACTGGACGACACGTACACGGGCGACGCGACGTACACGGTGAACGTGCCCCGCGACCAGCGGCACGCGGTCGCCGCGACGAGCGAGCGCTACCGGATCCGCGGGTCGGCCGGGTGCTACGACCGCTCCCTGGTGACCGTCCAGGGGGTGCTCACCGGGGACCGCCGGGGCTGCTGACGCCCGTTGTGTGCGACGCGTCACTCGCTTCGCCGGGGTCGTTTACCGGGCCGAAACGCGGATGTCCCCCGCGGGATCAACGGCACCTCCACAGTGATCGGCACGGAATCAGCTTTCCGTATGGCAGAAGTCTCCGTCCGGCTTCTGTGACCATCCCGCTCAATGTGACCGTCCCTCTCAAGGAGTGCCCGTGCCGCCGTCCGTCCCGTCCCTGCCGCGACGCGTCGCACGCATACTGCGTACCTCTCTCTTCGCGCAGGTCGGCTGCGCGCTCGTCCTCGGAATCGTCGTCGGGAAGCTGTGGCCCGACGTGGCCACGGATCTCCAGCCGCTCGGCGACGGTTTCACCCGGCTCATCAAGACGATCATCTCGCCGCTGGTGTTCTGCGTGGTCGTCGTCGGCATCGCCAAGGCCGGTGACCTGAAGGCGTTCGGGCGGATCGGGCTCAAGGCCCTGATCTGGTTCGAGGTCGCGAGCACACTCGCCCTGCTCATCGGGCTCGTCGCCGCCAACGTGGTCCAGCCCGGCTCGGGGATGAACGTCGATCCGTCCACGCTCGACACCTCGGCGGTCGACGCGAAGACCGGCGGCGGCTCGCTGCCCTCGACGACCGAGTTCGTCGTGAACGCCCTCCCCACCAGCTTCATCGGCGCCTTCGCCGAGAACTCACTGCTTCAAGTGCTCATCCTGGCCTGCCTGGTGGGCGCCGCCCTGCTGCACCTCGGCCACACCAGGGTGCCGCAGGTGCTGCCCGCCGTCGAGCAGGCCCAGGAGATCATCTTCGCGATCGTCGGCTTCGTCATGCGGCTGGCCCCGATCGCGGTGTTCGGCGCCATGGCCGTCCTCATCGGCCAGTACGGACTCGGTGTGATCGAGACCTACGCCAAACTGATCGTCCTGTGCTACGCCGCCGCCGCGCTCTTCGTCGTGCTGCTCGCCGTCGCGCTCAAGGCGGTCACCGGGCTCAGCCTGTGGAAGTTCGTGCGCTACATCCGCGAGGAGATGCTCCTCGCGCTCGGCACCGCCTCCACCGAGTCCGTCATGCCGCGCGTGATGCAGAAGCTGCGCCGGGCCGGCGCCCGGGACGACGCGGTGGGTCTCGTCCTGCCCACCGGCTACTCCTTCAACCTCGACGGCGCCTCCCTCTACCTGTCCATCGGCACGCTGTTCATCTCCCAGGCCGTCGGCGTGGACCTGAGCCTGAGTCAGCAGATCACCGTGGTGCTGGTGCTGATGCTGACCAGCAAGGGCATGGCGGGCATCCCCGGTTCGGCCTTCCTCGCCCTGTCCGCGACCGCCTCCTCGCTGGGCGCCATCCCGGCCGGCGCCGTGGCGCTGCTCCTCGGAGTGGACCGCATCATGGACGCGATGCGTGTCGTGACGAACCTGCTCGGCAACTGCGTCGCCGTCTTCGCGGTCTCCCGCTGGGAGGGCGCGCTGGACACCGACAAGGCGAAGAAGGTGTTGAACGGCGAGATCGTACCGACGGCGGACGACGACGAGCCCGGCCCCACGGCCGCCCCCGAGGCACCCGAAGGACCCGCGGCACCCGAGGCGGACCTCGCGCAGCCACTCCCCGCCGTCCCCGCCCGGTCGTCCAGGGAGTCGGCCTCCGAGGTCGGTTGACGATCCCCGCGCGGCCCAGGCCGCGGCCGTCGCTCCAGCACCGCGGGCGAGGGCCGCGGCCTGTGCCGCGTCACCCGGTGGGCGGCCGAACCCGGACCGCCGTCAGCGCCTTCGCGCGCGCTGTCGTGCTCCGGCTCAGCAGCTCCCCTCCCGCGCCGGCACCCCGTCCACCAGCGTGTCCAGCAACCCGCCCAGCAGCTCGCGCTGTTCGTCCGTCAGCGGGGCCAGGATCTCCTCCGCCGCGGACCGGCGCGCCCCCCGCAGCTCCCGCACCGCCTTGTGGCCGTCGTCGGTCAGCTCGATGCGGATGACCCGGCGGTTGGTCGGGTCCGGAACCCGCCGCACCTTGCCGCTCGCCTCCAGCCCGTCGACCAGGGTCGTCACCGCCCGCGGCACCACCTCCAGGCGCTCCGCGAGGTCGGCCATGCGCGGCGGCGCGTCGCAGTGTGCGAGGGTGCGCAGCAACCGGGACTGGGCCGGGGTCACGCCGAGGAGGCGCTGCTCCAGGTGGCGCTTCTGGATCCGGTGCATACGGCGGGTGAGCCGCAGCAGCTGCTCGGCGAGCATGCCGTCGGGATCGGGGGTGGTCATACGGGAACAATATCAGGATGCGGTTCATTGTGAGTATAGGTAACAATGAGCTAAGCTCCGTCAATCCTGGCCATGCGGCCACCGGCCACCCGACCGTCCGCCGTCTCACCCTCCGTAGGAGCCATGCCCCGCGACGACATCAACTGGACCCCCTCTCCCGGCATCCCTTCCGGCACCCCCTCCGGCACCTCTTCTCCTGGTACCTCGACCGGCGAACCCCGCCAGGTGCGCCGCATCCTCGGGCTGTTCAAGCCCTACCGCGGCCGGCTGGCGATCGTCGGCCTGCTGGTCGGCGCGGCGTCCCTGGTCACCGTGGCGACCCCGTTCCTGCTGAAGGAGACCCTGGACGTCGCCATCCCCGAGGGCCGCACCGGACTGCTGAGCCTGCTCGCGCTCGGCATGATCCTCAGCGCCGTCCTCACCAGCATCTTCGGCGTGCTCCAGACCCTGATCTCCACGACGGTCGGCCAGCGCGTCATGCACGACCTGCGCACCGCCGTCTACGGCCGCCTGCAGCGGATGTCCCTCGCCTTCTTCACGCGCACGCGGACCGGTGAGGTGCAGTCCCGCATCGCCAACGACATCGGCGGCATGCAGGCCACCGTCACCTCGACCGCCACCTCCCTGGTCTCCAACCTGACCAGCGTGATCGCCACGGTCATCGCGATGCTCGTCCTCGACTGGCGTCTGACCGTCGTCTCCCTGCTCCTGCTGCCGGTCTTCGTCTGGATCAGCCGCCGCGTCGGCAACGAACGCAAGAAGATCACCACCCTGCGCCAGAAGCAGATGGCCGCGATGGCCGCGACCGTCACCGAGTCGCTCTCGGTCAGCGGCATCCTGCTCGGCCGCACGATGGGCCGCTCCGACTCGCTGACCCGGTCCTTCGCCGCGGAGTCGGAGGAACTGGTCGACCTGGAGGTGCGGTCGAGCATGGCGGGCCGCTGGCGGATGGCCGTCATCTCCATCGTCATGGCCGCCATGCCCGCCGTCATCTACTGGACCGCGGGCCTCGCCCTCCAGACGGGCGGCCCCCAGATCTCCATCGGCACCATCGTCGCCTTCGTCTCGCTCCAGCAGGGTCTGTTCCGCCCGGCCGTGAGCCTGCTGTCGACCGGCGTCCAGATCCAGGCCTCGCTCGCGCTCTTCCAGCGCATCTTCGAGTACCTCGACCTGCCGATCGACATCACCGAGCGTGAGAACCCCGTCCACCTCGACAAGATCGAGGGCGAGGTCCGCTTCGAGGACGTCGAGTTCCGCTACGACAGCGACGACACCAAGGGGAGCCCGGTCCTCGACGGCATCGACATCACCGTCCCCGCGGGCGGCAGTCTCGCGGTCGTCGGCCCGACCGGCGCGGGCAAGTCCACGCTCGGCTACCTGGTGCCGCGGCTGTACGACGTGACGGGCGGCCGGGTCACCCTCGACGGGATCGACGTGCGCGACCTCGACTTCGACACCCTCGCCCGCGCCATCGGCGTCGTCTCCCAGGAGACGTACCTCTTCCATGCCACGGTCGCCGACAACCTCCGCTTCGCCAAGCCGGACGCCACCGACGAGGAGCTGCGGCAGGCGGCGAAGGCGGCGCAGATCCACGACCACATCGCGGCCCTGCCGGACGGCTACGACACGGTCGTCGGTGAGCGCGGCCACCGGTTCTCCGGCGGCGAGAAGCAGCGCCTGGCCATCGCCCGTACGATCCTGCGCGATCCGCCGGTCCTGATCCTCGACGAGGCGACCAGCGCCCTGGACACGCGTACCGAGCACGCCGTCCAGGAGGCCATCGACGCGCTCTCGGCGAACCGCACCACGCTCACCATCGCCCACCGGCTGTCCACCGTCCGGGACGCCGACCAGATCATCGTCCTGGACGCCGGACAGGTGGCCGAGCACGGCTCGCACGAGGAACTCCTGGTGCGGGGCGGGCGGTACGCGGCCCTGGTCCACCGGGACGCCCGACTGGAGCCGACAAGATGAGGATATGTCGGGTTTATAGGCTTTAACGGGTTACCGTGCCCGCATGCAGACGAACACTCCGCCACGGAGCACGATCCGACTGACGCGCCGGGGCCGGCTCGCCCTCATCGCGACCGGGGCCGTCGTGGCCGGCACCGCCGTGGCGGTGCCGCTGCTGACCCTGGACAGCGATGAGGAGAAGAAGCCCGCCACCCTGGTCATCCCCGAGGGCTGGCGGGCCGGCCAGATCTACGAGGCCGTCGACAAGGCCCTCTCCCTGCCCGCGGGCACCACCAAGAAATCCCTGGCCAAGGCCCACCTGAAGCTGCCGGGCGACGCGGAGGGCAATCCGGAGGGCTACCTCTTCCCGGCGACCTATCCCCTCCGGGACAAGGCGACTCCGGAGCAGATGCTGTCGTACATGGTCGACACGGCCAACGAGAAGTTCAACGGCGCTCCCATCGCGGCCGGTGCGCAGCGCAACGCGATGAACGTCTACCAGGCCGTCACCATCGCGAGCCTCGTCCAGGCCGAGGCCGCCACCAGGGCCGACATGGGGAAGGTGGCCCGGGTCGTCTTCAACCGCCTGGAGCGCGGCATGCCGCTCCAGATGGACTCGACGCTCAACTACGCGCTGAACCGCTCCACGCTGAAGACCACCGCCGCCGACACGCGGATCGACAGCCCCTACAACTCGTACCAGCGCATGGGCCTGCCGCCCACCCCGATCGACAACCCGGGCGAGGACGCGATGAGTGCCGCGATCAACCCCACTCCGGGCGACTGGCTGTACTTCGTCACGGTCAAGCCGGGCGACACGCGCTTCACGGCCGACTACGCGGAGCACCAGCGCAACGTCGCCGAGTTCAACCTGAACCAGCGCAGCTCGCCCGAGGCGGGCTGACCCGAGCGGACGTCAGGCGGCGACCGGGTCCTCGCTCAGCAGCCGCCTGATGTCCCGTACGGCCGCGCGGCCCGCCCGGTTGGCGCCGATGGTGCTCGCCGACGGGCCGTACCCGACGAGGTGGACCCGCGGATCGGCGACCGCCCGGGTGCCCTCGACGCGGATCCCGCCGCCGGGCTCGCGCAGCCTCAGCGGAGCCAGATGGTCGATCGCGGGCCGGAAACCGGTCGCCCACAGGATGACGTCGGCGTCCGCGCGCCGCCCGTCGTCCCACTCCACGCCCTCCGGCGTGATCCGGTCGAACATCGGCAGCCGGTCCAGGACGCCGTCCGCGATGCCCTGCCGGATCGCGTCGTTGAGCGGCAGCCCGGTCACCGACACGACACTCTTCGGCGGCAGCCCCTGCCGCACCCGCTCCTCGACCAGCGCGACCGCGGCCCGTCCCACGTTCTCGTCGAAGGGTCCCTCGCGGAAGACGGGCGGCCGCCGGGTGACCCAGGTGGTGGAGGCCGCGTAGGGGGCGATCTCCAGCAGGTGCTGGGTGCCGGACGCGCCCCCGCCCACCACGACGACCCGCTGCCCGGCGAACTCCTCGGGCCCGGGGTACTGCGCGGTGTGCAACTGCCGTCCCCGGAAGGTCTCCTGGCCCGGATAGCGCGGCCAGAACGGCCGGTCCCAGGTGCCGGTCGCGTTGATCAGCGCCTGGGCCGCCCAGGTCCCGGCCGAGGTCTCCACGAGCAGCCGCCCGTCCTCGCCGTCGCGCACGGCACGGACGTCGACGGGGCGCCGGACCCGCAGGTCGAAGGCGCGCTCGTAGGCGTCGAAGTACGCGGCGACGACCTCGGCGGACGGCCGGGCCGGATCGGCGTCCGTGAGTTCCATGCCGGGCAGGGCGTGCATCCCGTGCACCTTGCCGTAGGTCAGCGACGGCCACCGGAACTGCCAGGCACCGCCGGGACCGGGGGAGTGGTCCAGCACGACGACGCCGCGGTCCGGCTCGAAGCCGGCGCGGCGCAGGTGATAGGCGCCGGCCAGTCCCGCCTGGCCCGCGCCGATGACGACTACCCGGGTGTTGTTCACCCTTCTGCCAACCGCGCGGCCGGCGTCAGGATTCCTTGAAGACGCGGGGCGCGGTGGTGGACGCCGGCAGACCGCCGTTGAACCGGGTGTCGACGAACGCGGCGAAGTCGACCTTGTTCGGGATCAGCTTCAGGTCGGTGAAGGCGTCCGCGATCTTCTGCTCGGAGGCGATCAGCGGCTTGTCGACCGCGACCGGAACGCGGGAGGCGTAGGTGCGCTTCACAGCGGCCAGCGCCACCTCGTACGGCAGACCGGTGTCCTTGGCCCACACCTCGGCCCACTCCTCGGGGTGGTCGTACACCCAGTCGTAGGCGCGTCGCAGCCGGTCCAGGTAGTCCTTGAGGGCGGCGGCCTTCTTCCCTGTGCGCAGCGCGGCGGGCGCGGCCACCTGGAAGGTGAGGCCGTTGGTGATGCCCTTGCCGGTCGTCAGGACGCGGCCCGTCCTGGCCTGGAGCACCTGCGAGGTGTACGGGTCCCACACCGCCCACGCGTCGACCTTGCCGGAGGTGAACGCGGCCAGCGCGTCGGCGGGCTGGAGGTAGCTGACCTTGACGTCGCTCAGGCTCAGCCCGGCCGCGTCGAGGGAGGCGACCAGCTGGTAGTGCGCGGACGAACCCTGCGCCACGGCCACCGACCTGCCCTTGAGATCCGCCGGCTCCGCCAGCTTCGAGCCGTTCGGTACGAGGATGGCGTCGCCCTCGGAGGTGCCGTGCCAGGCGGACACCACCGTGATCTTCGAGCGGGCGCCGGCCGCGAAGACCGGGGGAGTGTTGCCGACGCCGCCGATGTCGACGGCGCCCGCGTTGACGGCCTCCAGGAGCGGCGGGCCGGAGGTGAAGGTGGACCACTTGATTCGGTAGTCGAGATTCTTGAGCTGGCCGGCGGCGCGCAGGATGGCCTCCGAACCGCCCTTCTGATCACCGACGTTGAGGGTGAGCGAGCCCGAGCCGTCGCTGTCGCCGCCCGTGGAGGCCGCCGAGTTCCCGCCGCAGGCGGACAGGAGCAGGGCGAGGGGGAGGAGCAGCGCGGCGGGGACGAGGCGTCGTCGCATGACGGATCCGTTCTGGGGTGACGGGTGACGGGTGACGGGCGATGGGGGAGAGGGAGAGGAGGGGCCGTGCGTTCAGGCGGCTTCGGGGGCGGTCTCGACGCCCAGGCGTTCCAGGAGGCCGGCGCGCAGTCCGGCGAACCGCGGGTCGGTGATGTCACGTGGCCGGTCCAGGTCGATCCGCTGCTCGTGCGCGATGACACCGTCGTCCATCACCAGGACCCGGTCGGCGAGCAGGACGGCCTCCTCGACATCGTGTGTGACCAGCAGCACGGCGCACCCGCGGCGTCGCCACAACTCGTCCACCAGGCGCTGGGCCTTGATCCGGGTGAGCGCGTCGAGTGCGCCGAACGGCTCGTCGAGCAGCAGCAGATCGGGCTCACGGACCAACGCCCGTGCCAGCGAGGCGCGTTGGGCCTCGCCGCCGGAGAGGGTCTTGGGCCAGGCGTCGGAGCGGTGGTCCAGGCCGACCTCTTCGAGCGCCCGGTCGGCGCGGGCCCGCTCGGGCTTGCCCGGCAGCCCGAGCAGCACGTTGCGCCACACCTTCTTCCACGGCATCAGCCGCGGTGCCTGGAAAGCGACGGCCTTGCGGCGCGGGACGAGGACGGTGCCCTCGATGTCGCGGTCGAGACCGGCGAGGATGCGCAGCAGGGTGGACTTGCCGCAGCCGCTGCGGCCGAGCAGGGCGACGAACTCGCCCTGGCGGACGTCGAGTCGCAGGTCGTCGATGACGGCGCGGCCGTCGAAGGAGCGGGTCAGCCCCTCGACCCGCACGGCCTGCGCGGAGGCCGCCTGAGGGGTGGTCACCGGCCGGTGAACGTCGGTCGCCATTGCAGCAGCAGCCTTTCGAGGGTACGGACGACGAAGTCGGCCAGCAGGCCGAGGAAGGCGTAGACGATCAGGCAGACCACGATGACGTCGGTCCGCAGGAAGTCCCGCGCCTGGACCATGAGGAAGCCGATGCCGGCGTCCGCGTTGATCTGCTCGGCGAAGACGAGCGCGAGCCAGGCGATGCCGAGGGAGTAGCGCAGGCCGGTCATCGCCCCGGGCAGCGCGCCCGGCAGGACGACGTGCCGCACGAGTCCCCACCGCGACAGCCCGAGGGACTCCCCGGCCTCGATCAACTGGGCGTCCACGCCGCGGATACCGGCGTACACGTTGAGGTAGAGCGGGAACGTCACACCGAGCGTGATGACGGCGACCTTCGGTGCCTCGCCGATGCCGAACCAGATGATGAACAGCGGGATGAGACCCACGAAGGGCACGGTCCGCAGCATCTGGACGGGAGCGTCCACGAGGTCCTCGCCGACCCTGAACAGGCCCGAGAGCAGGGCGAGTCCGGTGCCGATGACAGTGCCGAGCAACAGCCCGGCCGCCACGCGCCGGAGGGAGGTGCCCATGGCGGAGGGCAGCGCACCGTCGGCGATCAGATCCTTGCCCACCTGAGCGATCCGCCCCGGCGCGGCGAGCACGTCGGGCGCCAGCACCCCGGTGCTGCTGAGGAGTTGCCACAACGCCAGCAGCACGAGCGGACCGGTGGCGCGGCGCAGCCAGCGGGGGACGCGGGTGCGGCGGGTGGAGCTGGGGACCAGGAGCTGGAGGCCGAGCGGCGACCGTTCGCGGGTGTCTGTGTCTGTGTCTGTGTCTGTGCCGGTGCCGGTTTCGACGCGGCCCGATGCCGACATAGGTGAGATATCGGGTCCCGGAGAGCCGGGCGGGGCGTGGCTGATGCTCATGCGTGCTCCACAGGGAGGAGAGCGTCCGGTGAGGGGGAAAGCCTGGGTGCCCGCCACGTCCCGGGAAGATCCCGGACGTGCGGGTACGACGGCGCGGATCAGGCGTGGATCACGCGCGGATCAGGCGGTGAAGAGGGGGGAGGGCGTCAGCAGCCGCGGCGACACGCGGCGGAGGCCACCCGCAGCAGGTCGATGTGACCGCGCGTGGTGAGCAGGGCTGAACGCAACATGCGGCCGAAAGTAGCCAGATGGCATGGCCACGGTCAATGGCTGTCTCGCGGAGTGGACCGCCCGTATCAGCGGACCGGCGGACGCTCGCGTGTGAAACGCGGTGTCCGGGTGAGGATGGGAGGCATGTCAGACGCCTTCACCACCCGAGTCCTTCATGTGGCCACCGGCTCCACGGAGCGGATCGCCGACCTCACCGGCGACTGCGAGGCCTTCCTGCGCGAGGTGGCCGCCGGTCGCGACGGCCTGCTGAATCTCTTCGTCCCGCATGCCACGGCCGGCATCGCGATCATCGAGACGGGCGCCGGCAGCGACGACGACCTGCTCGCCGCCCTGCACACCCTGCTGCCCGCCGACGACCGCTGGCAGCACCGCCACGGCAGCCCCGGCCACGGCCGCGACCACGTCCTGCCCGCCCTCGTCCCGCCCCACGCCACGCTTCCGGTGGTCGGCGGGCGGCTGGAGCTGGGAACGTGGCAGTCGGTGTGCCTGGTCGACACCAACAGGGACAACACCGACCGTCGCGTTCGGCTGAGCTTCCTCGCCGGCTAGTGATCCGGACCCGTCAAGGAGCCGACGGCGTGCGGGCGACGCGCGGTCGCTCCCGGGTGCCGGGGGCCGCGGGCGTGGTGGCGGGGGCATCGAAGGCCTCCTCCATCACGTCCGGCATCACGTCCGGGGCCTGGAAGGGATGCCTGGTCGGAGGCGGCGAATCCGTCGTGGCGTGCAGGGGAGTCGGCTCCGGGTCGGAGAACAGCGGGGTCGTGTGAATGGGAATCTCGCCTTCATTGCGGGCATGCCAAGCAGAGCGGTGTGGTACGGGCCCCTCGCGGGGCCTGGAAGCGGGCGACCGCCTGCTGCGCCACGACAACTCGGGCGCAGCAGGGCTCAGAGATTGGTCAACTTGGAGTACGGACTCATGATCCGGGTCTGCTGTGAACCGAAGTCGACGAGGACAGCGATGCCCTCCTCGACACCGGTCACCCGGCCGAGGCCGTACACATCGTGAGTGACTCGGCTTCCTACGACGAACTGCTTGGGGACCGGCACGACCGGGGCCTTGAAGGGGCTGGTCGGCAGATGACGCTTGGGCATGGGTGACTTTGGCATTGTCACCAGTATGCGCCAACTGGATGGATGCGATCCGCGCGATGCTGCCACTTGGCATGATCGATCAGCAAATTGTTGTCGCTTCCTAGATCACTTCCACATCGCGGAAGACAACGGGCGCTCATCCGATGTCCACGACCCGGGCCCAGGCTGGCGGCGCGTACGCCCCGGGTCGCGGCCGCCGGGGGAACAGGCCCACCACCGTCCGGCACGGCGGCCGGCTGTCCGGCCAGGGGGTCTGGCCGTCGGTCAGGACCACCACCACGTCAGGGCCGGGCCGCGAGCGGAGCGCCTTGGCGAAGCCCGTGCGCAGGTCCGTACCGCCACCGCCCGTCAGCGGTATGCCCTCGCCGCGGCACAGCGGGTGCACGATCCGGGCCGCCGCGTCGCACGGCACCACGCTGACCAGGTCACGGCGGCCGCCCACGGCCCGGGAGATCGCGGCGACCTCCAGGAGCGCGCTGCCCAGCTCCACGTCGCTGACCGACCCGGACGTGTCGACGACCACGCACACCCGGGGCGGTCTGCGCCGCAGGCTCGGCAGCACGACGCCGGGCACCCCGGCCGAGCGGCGGGACGGACGGCCGTAGGTGTAGTCCTCGCCCGCGCCGCAGCCGGAGGCCGCCGAGCGGACCGCCGCGCCCAGCAGCTCGCGCCAGGGCTGCGGCGGATGGAACGCCTCCTCCGCCCAGCGCCGCCAGCCCTGCGGGGCCGTCCCCGGGCGGCCGGTGATGCCCTGCGCCACCCGGAACCGGACCGCGTCCCGCTCCTGCTCGCTCAGGCCGTGCGCGCCGTCCGCGCCGAGGTCCCACTCCCGGTCCCGTCCGTCGGCGCCGCTGCCGCAGTCCAGCCAGGCCAGGGACTCCGTGCGCGGTCCGAGCCGGAACTGGCGCAGGTAGTCCTCCATCAGCTGTCCCTCGGGCAGCCGCAGGGACTCCGGCCGGACAGCGTCCTGGGGCCGGACCAGCCCGTCACCGAACGCGTCGTCGTTGATCTCGCAGTCCGCCGCGATGTTCATCCGCAGCCGTTCTCCCGGACCGGTCAGCTCGCGCTCGCGCGCGACGCGGTCGCTGCGGCCGTGATGGTCGCGCAGCAGGTGCGACACCTCGTGCACCCAGACGGCGGCCAGTTCCTCCACCGGCGTCCGGTCCACGAACGGGGGCGACACGTAGCACCGCCAGTGCCGGTCGACGGCCATCGTGGGCACCTGCCGCGACTCGACGGTGTGCAGGGCGAACAGGGCCGTCGCCAGATACGGCCGGGCCCGTGCGGCGTGCAGCCGGGCGGCGAAGAGCTTGTCGCGGTCCAGCGCCGCCGGCGCGTCCCGGTTCACCGGCCGGCCTTCACCGCGGCTGCCGTCCGGGCCGCCGCGTGATCCGCCCGCCGGGACAGGGACACCACTCCGGCGAGGCCCTCGATCGAAACCGGAACGTCCCAGTCCTCGCGGCGCAGCGTGGCGAGGGTGGTGGCGGGGACGACCACCAGGTCCGGTGCTCCGGTCTCCACCGCCCGGACCAGGAGCGCCCACGCCGCGTCCCAGCGGGACTTCTCCGGGCGCCTGCGGACCGCCGCCACCACACCGTCGAGCACGGCCTGGCGCAGGTCACCCCGCTCGGGCAGGACGGCACCCGCCGGGTCCGCCAGCACCGCCTCGGGGTCCGGCAGGTCCATCCGGTCCAGGCTCGCCAGCAGCTCCAGTCCCGGACCGTCCCCCACGGTGCCCCTGACCAGCAGGGAGAGGACGTCGCGGGAGGAGCCGGCCGCCGTCGCGAAGGCGGTCAGGCACAGGGCCGTCTCCCAGCTGCGCGGCGAGGGCCAGGGACCGCCCCGGCGGGTCTCGCTGCTGGGCAGCTGGTGCACGAGCCCGGGGCGGGCGGTGAGCAGCCCGCACACCGCGCGGCGGGCGAAGTCGACCGCCCGCGACAGCTTCTCCGGGTGGAGCTTCGGCAGGCTCGCCCGGGGCCAGGTCCCGCCGAGGCCGCGTACGACGACCTCGTGGTCGTGGGCCCACTGGAGGTGGACGAACCGGTTGGCCAGCGGCGGGCTCAGTTCCCAGCCGTCGGCCGCCGAGGAGCGCGGGTTGGCGGCGGCCACGATCCGGACCTCGGGCGGCAGTCGCAGGGTGCCGATCCGTCGTTCGAGCACGAGACGGAGCAGGGCGGCCTGCACGGCCGGCGGGGCGGTCGACAGCTCGTCCAGGAACAGCAGCCCGCGGCCCGCCCGCACCAGTCGGACCGCCCAGTCCGGCGGGGCCATCGGGACCCCCTGCTCCGCGGGATCGTCCCCGATGACGGGCAGCCCCGAGAAGTCGGACGGCTCGTGCACGCTGGCGATCACCGTGGTCAGCGGAAGGTCCAGGGTCGCGGCGAGCTGGGTCAGCGCCGCGGTCTTGCCGATCCCCGGCTCACCCCACAGCAGCACGGGCAGGTCGGCGGCGACGGCCAGCGTCAGGGCCTCCAGCTGGGTGTCGGGACGCGGTTCGGTGGTCGTGTCGCGCAGCAGGGCCAGCAGCGCGCCGGCGACGTCGAGTTCGTGAGGGCCGACGGCGGCGGAGGGGGCGCAGGCCGGGTCGGACGGGGCGTGTGCGGGCATGAGTGATCACCTTGGGGGTCGTGGAGAAGGAACGGTGAGCCGCGATGGCGGGAAGGGAGGCGGGGGTCAGCGGGCCCCGGGGTCAGTGGAAGGCCGCGTGGCGCGGGCGTGAGCGGCGGTCACGGGGACGGTCCTGGTCGAGACGGACGAGGCCGGACGCGGGGCCCGCCATGCCCGCCCTGAACAGCCCGTAGGTGATCCGCCGCCGCGCGGCCGCCTCCAGTTCGTCCCGCAGGGCGCCGCCCCGCAGCAGCGCCTCGGGGCCCAGCAGGCCCTCGACGACGGCCAGCGCACCGGCGATGTCGCCATGGTCCAGGCGGGCGCGGACGTCGGTGAGGCACTCCGGACGACGGTGTGCCTCGTCGATCACCCGCAGACAGGGCAGCGGAGTGCCGGTCAGCGCGGCCAGCAGTTCCTCCCGCCGGATCTCGGCCGGGTCGTGGTCCAGCGGGGCCAGCACCCCGTCGACCAGGGCGATGCGGTGCCGAACTCCCCGGCACTCCACCAGATGGGGCTGTCCGGGCCCGTCCGGAATCCGGGAGGGACCGGCCGGCGTGTGATCCGGCACCAGCGCCGAGGCGACCAGCGGATGCAGTCGGCCGGCCTCGATCGAGCCGGCGCGGAGCAGCTCCAGGTCGGGCAGCACCCAGGTCGCCGCGTCGGGCAGGAGCGGCAGCGCGGTGGCGTCGCCGCCCGTGGACACCGCCGCGATCCGCAGGACGGGCGGCCCGGCCCCGTCCGGCTCCTCGGTCAGGTCCAGGAGCAGCCGGCGCCGGCCGGTGATCCGCACGGCGACGGGACCGGTCGGCCGCCCCTCGGCGCGCAGGAGAATCCCCGCCTCGGCAGCCCACCGGCCGACGGCACAGCGGCGTCCTGGCGGCACCATGTCCGGCAGATCCGGAGCCGGGTCAGGAAGGCCGTCGACGTCCGTCCGGCCGGCCCCGGACCGGATCCGCAGTTCGCCGGCCCGGCGCGCGTCCCACAGGTGGCGGTGCAGGTCGAGGCGGAACCGCCGGCTGGGACGGGGGTGCGGGTGACGCCGGTCGTCGATGCGGGACCCGTCCCACAGGGCCAGGCTGATCCGCTGCCCGGCGTCCGCCCAGGCAGGCGGAGTCCGGGCCACGAGGTGCACGGGGGGCTCCCGGTCGTGCCCCGCGGTGGTGTACCGCGCCAGGGACAGCGTCAGACCGGGGCGCAGCAGCCCGTCGGGCGCGATCCTCGGCATGTGCCAGCGCAGCAGGTCGGGAGCCAGGTGGCGCAGATCGGCGCGTACGCGGGCCGCGAGTTCCCGGCCGTGGGTACGCGCCAGGGCGCGCGGGCTGACATCGACGTCGAAGCCCGCGGCGGCACACGCCCCCGCCCAGTCGCCGGTGAGGCGGCGGGCGGTCGCGGTCTCGATCATGGAGGGCGGCACGGCGAACTCACGCACGTGCGACCACAAGGAAAGGCGGGAATCCCCGTACACGCTTCTCGTGAGCATCAGCACTCACCTTGCGCGGACGGGACCCCCGATCTGTCAACAGAGTGAGTCATCATCGGGAGGAGCATAACCCTCCCCCTCTCCAACTGCCAGGGAATTAAGGCCTGTTACCCGGTCGGTCCGGGCTCAGTGGCCCGGCTCCACCCAGGTCAGTCCGTCCTGCGACGCCACCAGGCCGCCGGGGCGAAGCGGTGCCTCGTCCTCCAACGGGCCGCCGAACAAGCCCCGTTCCTGGAGGACCGCGCCCTCCTGGAACACCTGGCGGACGGTGGCGGCCTCGAACAGCGGGTTGCGCAGCCCGTCGGAGTCCGGGAGCCGGGTCACCGCCTCGTCGAGGGCCGAGGCGGCCGCCGTCAGCCGGGCGCCCGCCGGTCCGGACCCGCCGAGGGACGCGTCGCCGGAGGCCAGCCCGCCCACCAGGTCCACGAACGCCTCCAGTTCCGTCGCCCCGACGTGGGTGACCTTGCGGGCCTGCCAGAAGTACGACCGCTCGTCCTGGTGCATGTCGTAGAAGGAGACCAGGAACTCGTGGAACAGGCCGTACTCGTGCCGGTAGCGGGCCTCGAACTCGTCGAACAGACGGTCCTCGTCCAGGGCCCGCGCGAGGCCGCTGTTGATGGACCGGGCCGCGAGCAGGGCACCGTAGGTGGCGAGGTGCACACCGGAGGACAGGACCGGGTCGACGAAGCACGCCGCGTCCCCGGCCAGCACCATGCCGGGCCGCCACAGCCGCGACTTCCCGTACGACCAGTCCTTGCGCACCCGGACCCGGTCGTACGGCGGCTCGGTGGCCCGTGGGGTTCCGCGCAGGAGGTCACGGACCTCGGGGCACGCGTCGATCATCCCGCGCCAGGCGGCCTCCGGGTCCCGCTGGATCGCGGCGGCGTGCTCCCGGCTCACCACCGCGCCCACGCTGGTGAGGTCGTCCCTCAGCGGGATGTACCAGAGCCAGCCCTCGTCGAAGGCGGCGCAGAAGATGTTGCCGTCGTTCGGCGCGGGGAGCCGGGCGCCGCCGGCGAAGTAGCCGAACACCGCGATGTTCCGGAAGAAGTCGGAGTACGTCCGCCGGCCGCCGACCTCGCCGTGGATCCGGCTGCCGTTGCCGGAGGCGTCCACGACATAGCGGGCCCGGGCCTCGCGCACCGCGCCGCCCGGTGGTGGGCTCGAACAGGTCGAGGCGGACGTCCTCGCGGGGGATGTAGTACCGCGTCGGCAGTCCGGTCTCGAAGAGCAGCACCGGCCGGTGGGTGTCCGCGACGAGCAGACCGGCGACCTCCACCTGGACATGGCGGCTGCTGGGCAGGGCGTCGACGCGTTTGTGCGGGTCACGGGGGTGGACGAAGATCTCTTCCTCCTCCTCGTACCAGTGGTCCAAGCCGCTGCCCCAGCGCCGGAACCACGCGAAGGCGAGATGGCCGGCCAGGTCGGTGGCGGTGAATGACCAGGCCGCGTTCTCGACCACCACTCCGTCGACGTCGAGGTCGTAGAAGTCCCGCACCCCCGTGCGGCTGTCCGTCGGGGGGTGCCGGGCCGGGCGCAGCAGGTCCTCCCGGACCTCCGCGAGCGGGAAGGCGTACAGCGGCACGGGCACGCCCGGTTCCCACACGAGGACGGGGTGCCTGCTGTCGACGACGGTGACCTCGCCCTTGCGTCCGCGCACCCAGCGCTCGCCGGGCTCCCACAGAAGGCCCTCCGCAGTGGAACGGATGCCCTGCGCGGCGGGATGAGTGGTCATGGTGGTCTCCTCCGGCTCGCCCGACGGTGCCGAGTCCCTGTCTGCCCCTGTCTGCCTCTGTATGTCCCTGTTTGCGTTTCCTGCTCCTCCATCATGGCCCTGGGAGCGTCACGGCCGCGAACAGCGGCGCTGCCGGCGGTGCGCGTGCCGCGCGGGCGCGGCAGGCGCGGCCCCCGCGGCCCGAGTGGTGGCGCCCAGGGAGCGGGCGTACGGTCGAACGGTGGACACCGCGGTGGACGAAACCGTTCACCGACCCCTCGCGGGGGTCCGGCCCCCGAGAGTGCGACCCGCCATGAGCAGTGACCCGAGACCGACTTCCGCGCCCCAGGCCGCCACCCCGGAACCCGGCGGTGGCGGGAACACCATGGCCCTGCTGGTCATCGCGTCCTGTCAGCTGATGGTGGTCCTGGACATCACCATCGTGAACATCGCGCTGCCGGACATCCAGCGCTCCCTGGGCTTCTCCACCACCAGCCTGGCCTGGGTGGTCAACGCGTACACCCTCACCTTCGGCGGTCTGCTGCTGCTCGGCGGCCGGACCGGCGACATCCTCGGCAGGCGGCGCGTGTTCGTCTTCGGCGTGCTGCTGTTCGTCCTCGCCTCCCTGCTCGGCGGGTTCGCGCAGAACGAGCCCCAACTCCTCGCCGCCCGCGCCCTCCAGGGCGTCGGCGGCGCCATCGCGTCCCCGACCGCGCTGTCCCTGGTCAGTACGACCTTCCGCGAAGGCCCCGAGCGCAACCGGGCGTTCGGCGTCTTCGCGGCGGTCTCGGCGGGCGGCGGAGCGATCGGGCTGCTCGCGGGCGGGATGCTCGTGGAGTGGCTCAACTGGCGGTGGGTGCTGTTCGTCAACGTCCCCATCGGGCTGCTGATCGCGCTCGCCACGCCCCGCTGGATCAGGGAGTCCGAACGCCACCCGGGCCACTTCGACATCACCGGCGCGCTCACCTCCACCGTGGGCATGGTCCTGCTGGTGTACGGGTTCATCAGGGCCGCGCAGGAAGGCTGGCGGGACGCGCTCACGCTGGCCTCGTTCGCCGCGGCCGTCGTCATCCTGGTGGGGTTCGTCCTGATCGAGCGGCGTTCCCCCCAGCCGATCACGCCGCTGCACATGTTCGCCGACCGCAACCGGGCGGGCACGTACGGGATCATGCTGTGCCTGGCCGCCGCGATCTTCGGCATGTTCTTCTTCCTCACGCTCTTCGTGCAGAACGTGCTGGACTTCAGCCCGCTGGCCACCGGGATCGCCTTCCTGCCGGTCAGCGCGGTCATCGCGGTCGGCGCCGGCCTGGCCTCACGCTTCCTGCCCGCCTACGGGCCCAAGCCCTTCATGGTGGTGGGCGCGATCCTCGCCGCCGTCGGCCTGGCCTGGCTGACCCTGACCGACGTCCACTCCACCTACGCGGGCAGCGTCCTCGGCCCGATCCTGGTGTTCAGCCTGGGCATGGGCATGGAGTTCGTCTCGCTCACCCTGATGGCGCTCTCCAACGTCTCCGTCCGGGAGACCGGCGCGGCCTCCGGGCTCCTCAACGCCACCCAGCAGGTCGGCGGCTCGCTCGGCCTGTCGATCCTGGTCACGATGTTCGGCACGGCCAACACCAACGAGGCGGAGAAGCAGATACCGCGCTTCCTGGCCCAGGCGACCCCGGCCGAGCGGCTGCGCTTCGAACGCACCGGGCAGCTGCCGCGGCCCTGGGCCGACGAGGTCCTCACCGCGGGGATCTCGGCCTCCTTCGTGGTGGCCGCGGTCTTCACGGCGGTGGCCGCGCTCCTCGCGGTCCTGGTCATCCAGGTCCGCCCCGCCGATCTGGAGCGTCTCAAGGGCGGGCCGGGGCCCGGGCCCCTCTGAGTTCTGCGACACGCCGGGCACGTGACCCGGGTCTCATGGCACCGCCGGGGTATAGCCGGGACCATGGTGTTCTTCACCGGCAGGCCGAAGGGATCGGGAATGCTCCGCAAGGTACTGGTCGCCAACCGTGGTGAGATCGCGATTCGCGCGTTCCGCGCCGGCTACGAGGTGGGCGCGCGGACCGTCGCCGTCTTCCCGCACGAGGACCGCAACTCGCTGCACCGGCTCAAGGCCGACGAGGCCTACGAGATCGGTGAACCGGGGCACCCGGTGCGGGCCTACCTGTCCGTCGAGGAGATCATCCGCGCGGCCCGGCTGGCCGGCGCCGACGCCGTCTACCCGGGCTACGGGTTCCTGTCCGAGAACCCCGACCTCGCGCGCGCCTGCGAGGAGGCGGGCATCACCTTCGTCGGGCCGAGCGCGCAGATCCTGGAGCTGACGGGCAACAAGGCGAGCGCGGTGGCCGCCGCCCGCGCGGCCGGCGTACCGGTCCTGGGCTCGTCGGCGCCCTCCACCGACGTGGACGAACTGGTCCGCGCCGCCGAGGACGTCGGCTTCCCGGTGTTCGTCAAGGCGGTCGCCGGCGGCGGCGGGCGCGGCATGCGCCGGGTCGAGGAACCCGCGCAGCTGCGGGAGTCCATCGAGGCGGCGGCCCGTGAGGCGGCGTCCGCGTTCGGCGACGCCACCGTCTTCCTGGAGAAGGCCGTCGTCGAACCCCGCCACATCGAGGTGCAGATCCTCGCCGACGGCCACGGCGACGTCATCCACCTGTTCGAGCGCGACTGCTCGGTGCAGCGCCGCCACCAGAAGGTGATCGAGCTGGCGCCCGCGCCGAACCTCGACCCGGCCCTGCGCGAGCGGATGTGCGCCGACGCCGTCCGGTTCGCCCGGGAGATCGGCTACCGCAACGCGGGCACCGTGGAGTTCCTGCTCGACCGCGACGGCAACCACGTCTTCATCGAGATGAACCCCCGCATCCAGGTCGAGCACACGGTCACCGAGGAGGTCACCGACGTCGACCTCGTGCAGGCGCAGCTGCGGATCGCCGCCGGCGAGTCGCTGGCCGACCTCGGCCTGTCCCAGGAGACCGTCACCCTGCGCGGCGCCGCCCTCCAGTGCCGGATCACCACCGAGGACCCCGCCAACGGCTTCCGCCCGGACACCGGCCGGATCAGCGCCTACCGCTCACCCGGCGGCTCGGGCATCCGTCTCGACGGCGGCACCACCCACGCCGGTACGGAGATCAGCGCGCACTTCGACTCGATGCTGGTCAAACTCACCTGCCGGGGACGGGACTTCACCACCGCGGTCAACCGCGCCCGGCGTGCCCTGGCCGAGTTCCGCATCCGGGGTGTGTCCACCAACATCCCGTTCCTCCAGGCCGTCCTCGACGACCCGGACTTCCAGGCGGGCCGCGTCACCACGTCGTTCATCGAGCAGCGCCCGCACCTGCTGACCTCCCGCCACTCCGCCGACCGCGGCACCAAGCTGCTCACCTATCTGGCCGACGTGACGGTGAACAAGCCGCACGGCGAGCGGCCCGACCTGATCGACCCCGTCAGCAAACTCCCGCGCGTCGCGGACACCGTGCCCGCCGCCGGATCGAAGCAGACGCTCACCGAACTCGGCCCGGAGGGCTTCGCCCGGTGGCTGCGCGAGTCGCCGACCATCGGCGTCACCGACACCACCTTCCGCGACGCCCACCAGTCACTGCTCGCCACCCGGGTGCGCACCAAGGACATGCTCGCCGTCGCCCCGGTGGTCGCCCGGACCCTGCCGCAGCTGCTGTCCCTGGAGTGCTGGGGCGGCGCCACCTACGACGTCGCCCTGCGCTTCCTCGCCGAGGACCCCTGGGAGCGCCTGGCCGCCCTGCGCGAGGCGGTGCCGAACCTGTGCCTGCAGATGCTGCTGCGCGGCCGCAACACCGTGGGCTACACGCCGTACCCGACCGAGGTGACCGACGCCTTCGTGCAGGAGGCCGCGCGCACCGGCGTCGACATCTTCCGGATCTTCGACGCGCTGAACGACGTGGGCCAGATGCGGCCCGCCATCGACGCCGTACGCGCCACCGGGACGGCCGTCGCCGAGGTGGCCCTGTGCTACACCTCCGACCTGTCCGACCCGAACGAGCGCCTGTACACGCTCGACTACTACCTCCGACTGGCCGAGCAGATCGTGGACGCGGGCGCCCACGTGCTGGCCGTCAAGGACATGGCGGGCCTGCTCCGTGCCCCGGCCGCCGCGAAGCTGGTCTCCGCGCTGCGCCGCGAGTTCGACCTGCCGGTGCACCTGCACACCCACGACACCGCGGGGGGCCAGCTCGCCACCTACCTGGCGGCGGTCCAGGCCGGCGCGGACGCCGTGGACGGGGCGGTGGCGTCCATGGCGGGCACCACCTCGCAGCCGTCGCTGTCGGCGATCGTGGCCGCGACCGACCACTCCGAGCGGCCCACCGGCCTGGACCTGAAGGCCGTCGGCGACCTGGAGCCGTACTGGGAGAGCGTCCGCCGGATCTACGCCCCGTTCGAGGCGGGCCTCGCCTCCCCGACCGGACGCGTCTACGACCACGAGATCCCCGGCGGCCAGCTCTCCAACCTGCGCACCCAGGCGGTGGCGCTCGGCCTCGGCGACCGCTTCGAGGACATCGAGGCGATGTACGCCGCCGCCGACCGCATCCTCGGCCACCTGGTGAAGGTCACCCCGTCGTCCAAGGTCGTCGGCGACCTGGCCCTGCACCTCGTCGGCGCGGGGGTGGCGCCCGAGGAGTTCGAGGCGACGCCCGAGAAGTTCGACATCCCCGACTCCGTCATCGGCTTCCTGCGCGGTGAACTGGGCACCCCGCCCGGCGGCTGGCCGGAGCCGTTCCGCAGCAAGGCGCTCCAGGGCCGCGCCGAGGCCAAGCCCGTGCAGGAGCTGACCGCCGAGGACCGTACGGGACTGGAGAAGGACCGCCGCGCGACCCTCAACCGGCTGCTGTTCCCCGGCCCGACACGCGAGTTCGAGACCCACCGGGACACCTACGGCGACACCAGTCTGCTGGACAGCAAGGACTTCTTCTACGGCCTCAGGCCCGGCAAGGAGTACGCCGTCGACCTCGATCCCGGTGTGCGGCTGCTGATCGCGCTGGAAGCCGTCGGCGAGGCCGACGAGCGGGGCATGCGCACCGTGATGTCCTCGCTGAACGGCCAGCTGCGGCCCATCCAGGTCCGGGACAGGGCGGTCTCCTCCGACATCCCCGCCACCGAGAAGGCCGACCGGACCAACCCCGGCCATGTCGCCGCGCCCTTCGCCGGAGTCGTCACGCTCACCGTCGCCGAGGGCGACGAGGTGGACGCCGGTGCCACGGTCGCCACCATCGAGGCGATGAAGATGGAGGCGGCGATCACCGCGCCCCGGGCCGGACGGGTCTCCCGGCTGGCCATCAACAAGATCCAGCAGGTGGAGGGCGGCGACCTGCTCGTCGAGATCGCGTGAGCCGGGCCGGAGCCGCCTGACCCGTACCGCGGCGCACCAGCGGAACACCGGCGCCCGCTTCCGCGGGTCCCCTGCCGTTGCGGCCCCGCCCGAGTCGTCCCAGCCTGGACGCGTGTCTCCCTCGGCTGGGACGGCTTCCGAGGCCGACGGCACCGCCTGACCGGCCTGCTCACGGGGCGGACGTACGACCGCGAGGGCGGCGAACCGGCCGGCCAGGGGCTGTCCGTGGCCCTGGACGCCTGGCGGTGCCACGTCCTGTCCGTCCCGGCCGCCGACCGGCCAGCCGTGTAACGGCGGGCGGCTTCGGCTGCGCGAAGTCTTGACGTGTACCCGACCCAATGGCTTCATGGGAGCGCTCCCATCATGTTCCCACACCTCTATCGATGCCTGAGTCTCTTGGCGCTCACTCCCCTCTGGAGCCGCAGTGAGATCAACAAGAAGCACGATGCGCACCAACCCCCTGACCAGGCTGCTGGCCGGGCTCGCGACCCTCGTCGGACTCGCCGTCCTCGGCGTGCTGTGCCCGGCCGTCGCCCACGCCCAGTCGACCGGAGCCAAGGCCACCGGCCTGCACATCAGCGACGGCAGGCTGCTGGAAGGCAACGGCAACGACTTCGTCATGCGGGGCGTCAACCACGCCCACACCTGGTACCCGAACGAGACGCAGTCGCTGGCCGACATCAAGGCGCTGGGCGCCAACACCGTCCGCGTCGTCCTCGCCGACGGCCACCGCTGGACCGCGAACAGCGCGGCCGACGTGGCGAACGTCGTCGCCCAGTGCAAGGCCAACCGGCTGATCTGCGTCCTGGAGGTGCACGACACCACCGGCTACGGCGAGGAGGCCGCGGCCGGGACCCTCGACCACGCGGCCGACTACTGGATCGGCCTGAAGAGCGTGCTGGCCGGCGAAGAGAACTACGTCATCATCAACATCGGCAACGAGCCGTGGGGCAACACCAACCCGGCCGGCTGGACCGACCCCACCATCGCCGCCGTCAAGAAACTGCGCGGCGCCGGATTCGAGCACACGATCATGGTGGACGCGCCCAACTGGGGCCAGGACTGGCAGGGCGTCATGCGGGCCAACGCCCAGGCCGTGTACGACGCCGACCCCACCGGCAACCTCATCTTCTCGATCCACATGTACAGCGTCTACGACACCGCCCAGGAGATCACCGACTACCTGAACGCCTTCGTCAACGCCGGACTGCCCCTGGTCATCGGTGAGTTCGGCGGGCCCGCCGACCAGTGGGGCGACCCCGACGAGAACACCATGATGGCCGCCGCCGAGCAGCTCGACCTCGGCTACCTCGCCTGGTCCTGGAGCGGCAACACCGACCCGATCCTGGACCTGGCGATCGGCTTCGACCCGAACCAGCTGAGCTCCTGGGGCGAGCGCATCTTCCACGGGGCGAACGGCATCGCCCAGACCTCCCGGGAAGCGACGGTCTTCGGCGGCGGCAACCCGGGGGACACCCAGGCCCCGACGACCCCCGGTACCCCGGCCGCCTCCGCGGTGACGGCCACGTCCGCCACCCTGACCTGGACCGCCGCCACCGACAACGTCGGCGTCGCCGGCTACGACGTCGTCCGCGTCAGCGGCAGCGCGGAGACCAAGGCCGCCGCCGCCACCGGCACCTCGGTCACGGTGACCGGCCTCACCGCCGCCACGGCGTACAGCTTCGCCGTCTACGCACGGGACGCGGCCGGGAACCGCTCGGCCCGCTCGGCGACCGTGAACGTCACCACCGCGAGCGCCCCCGGAGGCACCTGCTCCGTCGGCTACCGCGCCACCAACGAGTGGTCCGGCGGCTTCCAGGGCGAGATCGTCATCCGCAACACCGGCACCACCGCCGTCAGCGGCTGGACACTGGCGTTCACCTTCGCGGGCGGCCAGACCGTCACCAACATGTGGGGCGGAACCGCCGCCCAGAGCGGCGGCTCGGTCAGCGTCACCCCCGCCTCCTACACCTCCACCATCGCCGCGAGCGGCTCGGTCACCCTCGGCTTCATCGGCACCAAGGGCGCCGGAAACCCGGCCCCGACCGCGTTCACCCTCAACGGCACTGCCTGCACCGTTTCCTGACGGTACGTCACCGGCCGGCGGGGGACCGCACGCCCCGCCGGCCGGCGCACCGCCGCCCCGGACCCGCGTCGGACGCGAGCCCCGCTCCGGCGGGCCGGGCGCGCCCGCACGCACGGGCGAAGGCGGCCGGCTCCCCGTCGCCGCGACCGGATCCGCGGCGCCCGAGGCGCTCACCGCGACCGGATCCGCGGCGCCCGCGGCGGGCCGGCCCTATCGCCCGGGGGCTCCCGCGCGCAGGCCGTCCATCACGAGGTCCAGCAGGCGGGTCGCGCGCGGTTGCCAGTCACCTCGCGGGTCGATCTGCCACAGACCGGCGATGGCGAGAAGGAAGTCGTCCGCGGTGACTCCCGGACGGATCGTGCCGGCTTCCTCGTTGGCGCGGAGCAGCAGTTCGGCCGCGTCCGTCACCGGTGCGTGCCCCGGTTTCGCCGCCTGCCCCGAAGCGCTCATGACCTGGCGGATCGCGTCCGCCAGGCCGGCCTTGGCCATCGCGAACTGGGCGAGGCGGTCCATCCACTCGCGCAGGGCCCGGCCGGGCTCCCTCGTGTCGAGCAGGACCGCCGCGCTGTCGGCGACCTGCTGCATCTCGTGGCGGTAGATCTCCAGGACCAGTGCCTCGCGGTTGGGGAAGTTGCGGTAGAACGTGCCCTGTCCGACGCCCGCCTTCTTGGCGATCGCGCTCAGCGGGGCGTCGGCGCAGCTGGTGAGCTCGGCCAGCGCGACCTCCAGGATGCGCTCGCGGTTGCGCTGCGCGTCCGAGCGCAGGGGCGCGTCCTTCTTCTGCTGCCGCACTCGTCCTCCTCGCGGGCCCGTGTCCGAAACCCGCCCCTTGCTGACCGGACAACTGTCCACTACGGTCGTGCTGTAGCGGACAGCTGTCCGCTTGAGTCCACTCTAGCGTCGGCGCGGCTGACGTTCACCCCCGCACCCACCGATACGCCTCCCGCGTACGTCTGACTGCCGGTTCGTTCCGCCGGCGTACTCCGGATATGCGAAAGAAGACCGATCATGGGCCCAGCCCCTTCAACGACGGACAGCTCCGTCACCCTGCGCATCAACGGCGAGAAGCACACGCTGTCCGTCGACCACCGCACCACCCTGCTCGACGCCCTGCGCGAGCGCCTCGATCTGACCGGCACCAAGAAGGGCTGTGACCAAGGCCAGTGCGGTGCCTGCACGGTACTGCTCGACGGCCGCCGGGCGGTGTCCTGCCTGCAACTCGCCGTGGCCGCCGAAGGACGGGAGATCACCACCATCGAGGGCATGGCCGAGGGCGGGCGACTGCACCCGGTGCAGCAGGCGTTCCTCGACCTGGACGGCTACCAGTGCGGCTACTGCACGCCCGGCCAGATCTGTTCGGCCGTCGCGGTGATCGAGGAGCACGCGGCGGGCTGGCCGAGCGCCGTCACCGACGACGTCCGGCCCGAGGCCGGACCGCCGCCCCTGACCGCCGACGAGATCCGGGAGCGGATGAGCGGCAACCTGTGCCGCTGCGGCGCGTACGTCTCGATCGTCGAGGCGGTCGCCCGCGCCGCCGCGGACCGGACGGAGGCGGTGGCATGAGGGAGTTCGACTACCGGCGCGCCCTCGACGTCCCCGGCGCCCTCGCGCTGCTCGACGCCGACCCCGACGCCCGCTTCCTCGGCGGCGGCACCAACCTCGTCGACCTGATGAAGACCGGCGTCGAGCGTCCCGCCCGGCTGGTCGACGTCCGCGAACTCCCACTGGACGGTGTCGAGTCCACGGACGGCGGCGGGCTGCGCATCGGCGCGACCGTCACCAACAGCGACCTCGCCGCCCACCCCCTGGTCCGCCGCCGCTACCCGGCGCTGGCGCAGGCCGTGCTGGCCGGGGCCTCCGGGCAGCTGCGCAACATGGCCACGGTCGGCGGGAACCTGCTCCAGCGCACCCGCTGCGGCTACTTCAGCGACGTGACCAAGCCCTGCAACAAGCGCGTCCCCGGCAGCGGCTGCCCCGCCGTCCAGGGCGAGCACCACAACCACGCCGTGCTGGGCGCCTCCCAGCACTGCGTGGCCACGCACCCCTCGGACATGGGCGTCGCGCTGGCCGCCTTCGACGCGGTCGTCACGTACGAAACGGCCGACGGGCCGGGCGGGGTGCCGCTGAGCGACTTCTATCTGCCGGTGGGTGACACCCCGCACAAGGAGACCGCCCTGCCGCCCGGGGCACTGATCACCGGCGTCACCCTGCCCCCCGCCCCGGTCGCCGCCCGCTCCCGCTACCGGAAGGTACGCGAACGGGCCTCGTACGCCTTCGCGATCGGCTCGGTCGCCGCCGCGCTCGACGTCCAGGACGGCGTCGTACGCGAGGTGCGCCTGGCGTTCGGCGCGGTCGCGTCCCGGCCGTGGCGGGCGCGGACCGCCGAACGCGTCCTGTCCGGCGCGCCGGCCGACGCCGAGACCTTCGCCGCCGCGGCGGACGCCGAACTGGCCGCCGCCGAGCCGCTGCCCCACAACGGATACAAGGTGACCCTCATGCGCAACCTCGTGGTGGCCGTGCTGACCGAACTCACCGAGGAGGCCGCCCGATGACCACGGCTCCCACGGCCCGCAGGAACTCCGTCGGCACCGCGCACACCCGCGTGGAGGGCCGGGACAAGGTCACCGGAGCCGCTCGCTACGCGGGCGAGATCCCGTTCGCCTCACTCGCCCACGGCTGGCTGGTGCTGTCCACCGTCGCCCGGGGCCGCGTCCGCGCGCTGGAGGACGCTCCCGTCCTCGCCATGCCGGGCGTGGTCGCCGTCCTGCACCACGGGAACGCCCCGCGCGTCCACAGCGACTACGTCGGTCTGCTCGGCCTCCCGGACCGCACCGCGGCCGTCTTCCAGCAGGACCGGGTGCCGCACGTGGGCTGGCCGGTGGCCCTGGTCGTCGCCGACACCTCCGAACAGGCCAGGGAGGCCGCCGAAGCGCTCGTCGTGCACTACGAGACGGAGCCGCACGACGTCGACTTCTCCGGCGAGCATCCCGACGCGTACCCGCTCGACGCCCACATGCCGGCGGTGGCGGAGAAGGGCGATCTGGAGGCCGGGCTCGCCGCGTCCGCCGTCGTGGTGGACGCCGAGTACACCACCCCCGAAGAGCACCACAACCCCATGGAACCGCACGCGGCGACGGCCCGCTGGGACGGCGGCCGACTGGAGGTCGTCGACTCCAACCAGGGCACCACCTGGGTCGCGGGCGAACTCGCCCAGATGTTCTCGCTCGACCCGGCCGCGGTCCGGGTGCGGTCCGAGCACGTCGGCGGCGGCTTCGGCAGCAAGGGCCTGCGCGCCCACCAGGTGGCCGCCGTGATGGCCGCGACCGTGCTGCGGCGCCCGGTGCGGGTGGTGATGACCCGCCGGCAGATGTTCTCGCTGGCCGGCTACCGCAGCCCCACCCGGCAGCGGCTCAGGCTCGGCGCCGACGCCGACGGGCGGCTGCGCGCCCTGGAACACCGCTCCCTGAGCGTCACCTCCACCGTCCACGAGTTCATCGAGCCGGCCGCCGCGGTGGCCCGCACGATGTACGACGCCGACGCCCACCACACCGTGAACCGGGTGGTACGGCTCGATGTGCCGACCCCGACCTGGATGCGCGCGCCGGGCGAGGCACCGGGGTCGTTCGCGCTGGAGTCGGCGCTCGACGAACTCGCCGAGCGGTGCGGCATCGACCCGATCGACCTGCGCGCCCGCAACGAGCCCGAGCGGGGCCCGGTGTCCGGGCTGCCGTTCAGCGGACGCAACCTGCTCGCCTGCTTCCGCGAGGGCGCCCGCAGGTTCGGCTGGGCCGACCGGGACCCGCGCCCCGGGCTGCGCCGTGACGGACGCCTGCTGCTCGGCACCGGCACCGCCGCGGCCTCCTTCCCCGCGGGCGCCGCACCGTCCACGGCGGCTGTGACGGCTCAGGCGGACGGTACCTTCACCGTGCGGATCAACGCCGCGGACATCGGCACCGGGGCACGGACCGCGCTCACCCTGGTCGCCGCCGACGCGCTGGAGACGGCGCCGGAACACGTCCGGGTGCGCATCGGGGACAGCGACCTCGGGCCCGCGTTCATCGCCGGCGGCTCGATGGGCACCCGCTCCTGGGCGTGGGCGGTCACGGCCGCCGCCGCCGAACTGCGGGAACGGCTCGCCCCCGGCACCGGCATCCCGCCGGAGGGGATCACCGTACGGTCCGACACCACCGAGGCCGTCGGCGCCCTCGCCCAGACGGAACGCCACTCCTACGGCGCCCAGTTCGCCGAGGTCGCCGTGGACCCGGCGACCGGCGAGGTGCGGGTGCGCCGCATGCTCGGCATCTTCGCGGCCGGCCGGATCGTCAACCCGCTCACCGCCCGGGGCCAGTTCGTCGGCGGCATGACCTGGGGCATCTCCATGGCCCTGCACGAGGAGGCGGTCCGGGACCACGCCTTCGGCGGCCACTACGGCGCCGACCTCGCGGGCTATCACGTCGCCTCCCACGCCGACGTCCCGTCCCTGGAGGCCGACTGGATCGACGACCCGGACCCGGACGACCCGGTCGGCATCAAGGGCATCGGCGAGATCGGCATCGTGGGCGCGGCCGCGGCGATCGCCAACGCGGTGTGGCACGCGACCGGCGTACGCCACCGCGATCTGCCGATCCGGCCCGACCGCGTCCTGCGGGCGGGCGGACATGCTTGACATCGCCGCGGAGCTGACCGGGTGGGCCGAGCAGGGACGCGAGTTCGCCGTCGCCACCGTGGTGGCCGTCGGCGGCAGCGCTCCGCGCGGAGTCGGCGCCGCCCTCGCGGTCGACAGCGCGGGCACGGTGATCGGCTCGGTGTCCGGCGGCTGTGTGGAGGGGGCGGTGTACGAGCTGTGCACCCGGGCGCTAAAGGACGGCCGGACGGTCGTCGAACGGTTCGGCTACAGCGACGAGGACGCGTTCGCGGTGGGCCTGACCTGCGGCGGGATCATCGACATCATGGTCACACCGGTCGGCGCGCAGGCCCCCGCCAGGCCGGTGTTCCGCGCGGCGCTGTCGGCCGCCGCCCGGGGCGAGGCGAGGGCCGTCGCCCGCGTGGTGCGCGGCCCCGCCGAACTCCTCGGCATGGCCCTGGTCGTGCGGCCCGACGGGTCGTACGAAGGCGGGCTCGGCGGTACGGCGGAGCTGGACCGTGCGGCGGCGGCCGAGACCCGGGCCCTGCTGGACGCCGGCCGGACCGGAACGGCCGAGCTGCCGGCGGACGGCTCCCACTGTCCCGGCGGACTGACCCTGCTCGTCGAGACGAGCGTGCCGCCGCCCCGCATGATCGTCTTCGGTGCGATCGACTTCGCCGCGGCGCTCGTGCGGGCCGGCACGTTCCTCGGCTACCACGTCACCGTGTGCGACGCCCGCCCCGTCTTCGCCACCCGGGCCCGTTTCCCCGAGGCCGACGACCTCGTGGTCGACTGGCCGCACCGCTATCTGCGCGGCACCGCGACCGACGGGCGCACCGTCCTGTGCGTGCTCACCCACGACGCCAAGTTCGACGTGCCCCTGCTGGCGGAGGCGCTGCGCAGGCCGGTCGCGTTCGTCGGCGCGATGGGCTCACGCCGGACGCACGCCGACCGCGAGCGCCGGCTGCGCGAGGTCGGGCTGACCGACCGGGAACTGGCCCGGCTGCGGTCGCCGATCGGACTCGACCTGGGTGCCCGTACGCCCGAGGAGACCGCTGTGTCCATCGCGGCGGAGATCGTCGCGCTCCGGCGCGGCGGAACGGGCGCGCCGCTGACCGGTTCGGGGACGCCGATCCACCGCGACGGTCCGGCCGCGGCCCGGACACCGTCCCCCGCGGACGGGCCGGCCGGCTCGGCGATCCCCGCTCATACCGACGAGGCGGACCCGGACGGTGCGGGGACCAGCCCGAGCCGCTGGGCACGCAGCACCGTGCTGACGCGGTCGTGCGTCCCGAGCTTGCGGTAGATGCTGGCGACGTGCTTGTGCACCGTACGCTCCGAGATGCCCAGGCGACGGCCCATGGCCGTCGCCGTCAGGGCCTCGGCCAGCAGGAACAGCACGGTCGTCTCCCGGGGCGTCAGACCGTGGGCCGCGTCCGGTGCGCCGGCGGCAGCCGGTGTGTCCGGCCCGGTGGTCAGGCGCTGCCACTGTTCCAGGAGCCGCCGCTGCTGCTCGACGGCGGCCAGCAGCGGCTGCACCCGCTCGGCGATCCGGACGTGGTCGTCGGTGAAGTCCCGGCCGGAGCGGTAGACGAGGCATCCCGTGATCGGCGCGGCCGACCGCGGCAGCGGGATCCCCAGGACGTGATCCGCGTCCAGGAGGTCGCCGATCATCCGCGCGGTCGCACTGCCGGGCCACGACGGTCCGGCCGCCTGACGCGCGGTGACGGGCGTCCTGTCCGGCCCCGCCGCGTAGTGCCGCGCGAACGGGTATCCGGCGCGCAGCAGCCCCATGGCCTCCTCGCCGAGCCGGCCGAACTCCTCGGCGGCGCCGGGCGACACGCCGACCGTGCCCGCGCTCTCGTTCCAGTCGTCCAGCTTGTAGATCACCGCCTCGGCGCCCAGCAAATCCGGCAGAGCGGTCGCGAGCAGGGGCCACAGCCGCTGGGGTTCACGCTCGTGCAGCGCCGCCACCGCCACCGACGTCATGCGCTCATAGGCCCCGCCCAGCCCCTGTGCCATGTCCCTCTCCGTGTGTCCGGCCCGTCCGCGTACGTACTTGTACCCATACCGGCGCAGTCTCTCGTCGGCCCACAATCCAGTCGAGCGACAACGACGTTCTCGGATGTACTCCAGCACACGGGCGCTCCGGCGCACGAAGCGGGGGCAACAGGCCGCGGCCGTCACCCGGCGCGGCCCCTGAGAATCCGGGTGGGCCGCCGGCGCGGGGGACCGGCGGCCCACCCGGTGTCCTACCGGGCGGGCGCGTCCAGGCCCGGCGCGGGAGCGGGGTCCGGGTTGTACACCGGGTGGTAGCTCTCCGGCGGTGCGAGGTACGTGGCGGGCAGACCGCCGGTGTCGACGACGATCTGGTCCACGGCGATGGCGGCGTCGACCATGAACAGCCGCAGCACGTGCTCGCCGGGCTCGGCGACGGTCACGGTGGCGGTCAGCTTCTCGACGCCCTCCTCCACGTTGCGGGCCCAGGCGTCCCCCCGGTTGCCGGTGGCGATCGCCTGACCGGACAACACGGTGGCCGGCTGGTCGTCGACGGCGACCGCCACCCGGCGCAGCCCCCGCTCGTCCAGCGAGGGCAGCCGGAAGACGGTCACGGGGAAGCTCCCGGCGCTCACGAACCGCACCCGGTACCGCAGCTCCGGCGCCCGGCTCGCGAAGTCCCCGGTGACCGGCGCCGCCGTCGACGGCACCGCCTCCACGGCCCCCGTACGGCGGCCCAGCCCGCGCACGGTCCGCCAGCGGGCCCCGCCGCGCGCCACCCGCCGCTCGGTGTGCACGGCGTCGATCGACACGTACCCGTGGGCCTCGACGAACCCCCGTGCCCGGGCGCGCTCCCGCTCTCCGCCGTTGACGACCCGCAGCGGCACCTCGACCCGCCGCCCGGCGCCGCCGACGGTGACCGCGGCCTCGTGCGTGCCCTCGGGCACCCGCGCCCAGTCGACCTCCACCCACACCCGGACCTGCTCGGTGACCGAGCCGCCCGCCGCGCTCAGCCGCACCCACGGGTGACTGACCTCGGCCGTCCAGTCCACCGGCAGGAAACCGGTGCTGAAGACGTCCACGAAACGCCGGTCCCGGGTGAAGGAGGAGAAGGACAGCGGCCGGTCCGTCCCGGTCTCGTTGCCCTCGGCGGCCACGCCCAGCCCGGAGGTCTCCTGCCGGGTGATCCGGGTGACCGCCGGCCGGCCCGGCGCCTTCGGGATCTGCGAGGGGTACGGGTTGACGATCCCGTCCCACTTCCCGCCCGCCACCTCGGCGTTGTACCGCCTGGTGATCGCCGCCTCCTCGGCGTGCGCGGCCTCGGCCAGGTCCGCGAACCGGTTCGTCCCGGCCCCGCGTCCCTGCCGGACGGCGAGGGCGTTGCGGTCCGCCCAGTAGTACTTCAGGTTCATCAAGCAGGCCCCGTGCACCGGGTATTCGACGAGTTCGTAGTACGCGTCCCGACAGGCCGCGGGCAGCTGGGCGCCCAGGGCCCGGACCCGCTCCAGCAGCCGGTCGTAGGCGGCCAGCCGGCGCCCGGCCTCGTCGCCGTGGTGGACCACGGAGAACATCTGCCGGTCGATGAACTCCGGCCGCCGCTCGGCCGCGAGGCGGTAGTACTCGGTGCGGATCGCGGCGATCTCCCGCCCGTGGCGGTGCCCGAACTGCCGCCCGTACCACTCGGCGAGGAAGTCCTCGACGTCGTCGGCGCCCCACCGGTCCACGTCCCAGGCCATGTCCATCGCGAAGGACAGCCCGGTCTCGATCGACTTGACGTCCCCCACGTTGAAGATCCACATCCGGTCCACGCCGTGCTCGTACACCCGGCGCAACTCCTGCCACACCTTGGCCAGTTGCGTGGTGTCCAGCCACAGGTAGCTGCGCGGGCGGCCCCAGTAGGAGAGGTGGTAGTAGATGCCGTTGCCGCCCGGGCGGGCGCGCTCCGCGTCGTCCGGCAGCTGACGCATGTTGCCGTGGTTGTCGTCCGGCCAGATCAGCGTGACGTCCTCGGGAACCCGGACGCCCGCGTTGTACAGGTCCAGCACTTCCTTGTACGGGATGAAGATCTGCGGCCCGGCCGCCGCACCGACCTCCTCCGCGAGGATCCGGCGCTGGTCGGCGATGATGTCGTTCATCACCACGACCTTCTCCGGGACGGTCGTCGCGTACCTCGTCTCCAGCGCGCTGTCGTGCAGCCCGCGCATGCCGAGCGTCCAGCTGCTCTCGTACGCCGCGTTCTGTCGCGCCCGGGCTCTCCAGTAGTCGGAGATGACACCGGGGTTCACGGTGTAGTCGTACACCGGCGGGCTGCCGTCCGCGCCGGGATGCTCCGTCGCCCACGGTTCCCACTCGTGGACACCGTTGCGCAGCAGGGCCTCCGGGTGGCTGGAGCCGACGACGATGCCGTAGCGGTCGGCCAGTTCAGGGTTCTCGCGGTGCTTGTTGAAGAAGTCGGAGTACGGGTGCATGGCGGGCCACAGGTAGTTGGCCTTCAGGCGGAGCAGCAGCTCGAAGACCCGCTGGTACGTCTCGGGTCCGATGTTCTTGTCGGGCTCCTGGGTGCGGCGCGACCATGTGGTCAGGTTCTGCTCGTCGTTGATGAAGACGCCGCGGTAACGCACGGACGGCTCGTACCGCTTGAGGGGACCCGCCGGCACGGTCACGGTGTCGCGGTGTTCGACGGGCACGTCGGCCCACCAGTACCAGGGCGAGACCCCGATGCGTTCCGAGGTGTCGTAGACGCCGTAGACCGTGCCGCGCCGGTCACTTCCGGCGATCACCAGGGCGCGGTCCACGCCCGGCAGCGGGCGGTCCACCACCTGGGTCACCGAGGCCTCCCAGCGCCCCCGCACCCCGGAGACGTCCAGGCGCCGGTCCGCGACCAGCCGGTCGACGACCGGGCTCGCGCCGAGGGTGCCCACCACGACCAGCAGCGCCGCCCGTCCGGGCAGGGCGTGCCGCAGCGCGGGGCGTACGCCGGTGACCCGTTCCACGTCCGCCTGGAGGTCCCCGGCGGCGCGGATCACGGCGGGGTCGTCCGCCGCGTCCACGAACACGTCGACGGCGGCGCCGTCCCGGACCAGCGGGAACGCCGGGCGGCCCGACGGCGCGGCCTCGGCGGAGGCGGGCAGGACCGCCGGCAGCAGCGGTGCGATGCCTGCGGCGGCCATGCCCCGCAGGAACGCCTTGCGGGTGGGCGACGGGACGGACGACGGCATCGGCGACGGGACGGTCGACGGGATGGTCGACTGCGCGGGGACGTGCGGTTCGTGGTGCGGCACGAGACGCTGCCTTTCCGCGCCGGCCCGCGACGGCTGAGGGTGCGGGCCGGCGGCGGAACCGAGCGCATGGACGGTCGAGAGGGCCGGAGAGCTGCGAAGAGGGCACGTGGTGCTGCGGGTACGTGGTGCTGAGGGCACGTGTGCTGTGGGCACGTGTGCTGTGGGCACGGGCAGGCTAGAAAGCGCTTGCTGTGCACCCTAGGTCAGGGGCGCAGGGGGCGTCCAGAGGCTTGCGGGAGTGGTGGGAGGGGGAGGGCGCGGCCGAAGCGTGGGGCCGGTGGGGGGAGAGGGCAGTCACGGGGAGGAGAGACTGAGCACTCCGAGCAACGTGACAGCAGGGGCCGGCAGACCAGAAGCGGCCCTACACCGGCTCAGGCCGGTCGCACCGCGCCGCGGATCGTCGACTCGCCGGCGTAGTAGACCGACTCCTCGCGGATGTACGTTCCCGGGCCCGGCGCGTGGATCATCATGCCGTTGCCGATGTAGAGGCCCACGTGACTGAGGTCGTCGTAGAAGAGGACCAGGTCCCCGACCCGGACCTCGGCGAGGGAGACGGCCGTGCCGGCGCCTGCCTGGGCCTGGGCGGAGCGCGGGAGTTCGACGCCGGCGGTCTTCCAGGCGGCCTGGGTCAGACCGGAGGGGTCGTACGATCCCGGCCCGGCAGCGCCCCAGACGCACGGGCGGCCGATCTGGGCACGGGCGAAGGCGAGCACCTTGGCGGCCTTCAAGTCGTATCCGGCGTCCACGGCATGGCCGGCCACGACGGGCGCGGTGACCGGGGCGGCGGGCAGGTGCGTGGCGGGGGCGGCGGAGGCCGGGGCGACGGGCGGCCCGGGGGTGAACGCGGGGGCCGGCTCGACCGGCGGACCGGGGACGGGCGCGAGTGCCGGGTCGACGGGCAGGCCCGAGGCGAAGGCGGGCGCCGGGTCGGCGGGCGGAGCCGGGCTGGGCAGGGGGCTCGGGGTGACCGGCAGATCGGGGGCGAGGCCGGTCTGCGGCAGCGGCTCCCACGCTCCGGTGTCCCACGTCGCGGTGTCCCATGCCGCGGTGTCCCACGCGCCGGTGGCGGTGTGTGCCGGTTCCGCCGGGGTGCGCCAGACGTCCTCGGCCGGCCGGGGCTCGATCGCCGCGGGCGGCGTGCTGAGCGGTGCCGTGGGAGCCGCCAGCATCTCGCGGGCCTGGGCGAGCTTGCGCTGGTTGCGCAGCTTCGTGGCGCGCAACGACGACGGCCCCGAGCCGGCGGCGGAGGCGGTGGACGCCGCGGGCAGTGACGTGGAGGTGTCCCGCGAGGGCTCCGGCGCGCCCGGCAGGGCCGGGGCCGATCGGGCGGTCGAATTCAGGGCGGATCTGACGGTCGGCTCGGGGGCGGCCCGGACGGCCGCCTTCGGCCCTTCCAGGGCGAGGGCGTTCGTCGGCCGCTCCGCCGGGCGGGGCGGACGGGTCGGCCGGACCGGCATCCGGGCCGCCGGGACGGTCGGGCCCAGCTTGGCGCGGGCCACGTCGAACCACTGCCGGGCCACGTCGGTGAGCGCGGGTGCGGCCGCCTCACGGGTGTCGCCGGAGACCGAACCGGCTCCTCGGCGCTCCGCGTCGGCCGACGCGGCGGAACGCTGGCGGGGGATCGCCGCCGCGCGGGTCGCGTTGTAGGTTCCCGTGTCGGTCTCGGCCCGGTTGTAGAGGTTGTCGACCCGCTGCCGGACCTCGTCGCGGCTCGGCCCGTCGTCCCCCGCCGCCGGCGCGGCGCCCGCGGTCTGCGAGAGCAGGGCCACAGAGGTGAGAGCCGCCGTCGCAAGCGCGGAGTTGCGCATGCCCGGGAGGCCGCTGCCTCCGGGGCGCGAGGTTCGTTCCGGCGCCATGGGAGCCGTACTCCTTCCGTACCGGGGCCGCGCTCCGCGGCGGGTTCGCCGGAGGGAGTCGCGTGACCCGCGGCTCAACTTAGCCAACTTGTGTGCCTGCCGTGAAGATTGACGTGTTAAATGTCCGATACGTATCTGTGACCTTCGTCCCTTCGTCACGCAAGGAGGCATGGATGCGTCATCTCGTGTCTCTCCGCCACGCGAAGGCGGATGCCGAGGTGCCTGCGGTGCAGTCCTGGGCCAGCCCGAACGCCGGGCCCGGCAGCCGCACCGTCGAGGCGCTGTTCGGCTGTCCCGCCTCGACCGGATCCAGGAAGGCTGCCAGGAGGCGGCGCCGCTCGCCGACGGCTGGCCGGACCGCGTCGGCCTGCACCAGCTCTCCCGCTCCCGGTGCACACCGTGCCCTTCGGCCGCGCGCGGCTGCGCCGCGCAGGCCCCCGGACAAGCACGAGCGGCCCTGGCGCGCTGACCTGCCGCGCCCGGGCCGCCGTTAGAAACACGCCGTACGGAACACCGTGCGGCGTGACGTGGAAGGCGAGGAAAGCGAAGGGACTGTTTTCATTGAGTTGAGATGAGAAGGAAGCCCCTTCATGGCCTCGCCGTGATCGACGGTAGCAGTCAGTCCGGGATCAGGTCGCGCAGATTTTCGAGGGTGATGATCCGGGAATCCGGGTGCAGCCCCTCCGGGCGCTCCAGACCGACGTAGGTGACCGGCCCGTCCGGGACCGACGTGCCGTCCCACAGCGTCACCCCCGCCGTGCCGCCGTCGGCCATCAGCCCGGTCAGGTAGCGCACCGTCAGCTGCTCGCGCTCGACGATGCCGCGCACCAGCGTCGCGACCGACACCTGGTTGTCCTCGACCCTGTTGGACGTCGGCGTGCCCTTCAGGTACAGGTGCAGCCACTTGGCATGCCACCGGCCGTCCTCGCCGCGCCGGAACACCAGCGGCAGCGCCACCCGGCCGGGACCGCGCAGCTCCGACTTCATGCGCACCGTGCGCGGCTCGAACGGGCGGCCCGCCTGCTCGGCCTCGCGCAGCATGAACCCGAAGAACGACTCCTCCACCTCCTCGAAGCCCTCGCCGGAGTAGATGTTGACCTGCGGGACGACGAACGTGCCGCGCACGGCGCCGAGGCGCAGGTTGATGAACTCCGAGGCCCCGTCGGGTGCTTCGACGAGGTCACCGGAGTGTTCGCCGTCGACCTCGGAGAGGCTGGTGTACGACAGCCAGGAGACGGTCTCGTAGCCGGCGTCCAGCATCAGCGCCGACAGGTCGTAGTCGGTGGTCCGCCCGGTCTCCTTCCAGTACACGAAGAAGCGCAGCAGCTCACCGTCGACGGGGGAGACCGACCCGCGCGGCAGCACACCGAGGCCGGCCGCCGTGGCCCGCCCGCTCAGCGGCAGCGCCACGTCCAGGATGTCCGGGTCGACCAACAGGCGGCCGGGGCAGGGGAGTCGGCGGCGTATCTCCGCGTCGAGCGCGGCGATCAGGCGCCCGCGGACGGCCGACGGCACGGGCGGACGACGGTCGGCGGCGACCCACGCCCGGCCCAGGCGGTTGACGAACACGCGTCGTTCGCCGCTCTCCCGCTCCCGGTTGTGCAGGTGCTCACGCACCGACAGCACGACCCGGCCGGAGACCGACGGCGCGACCCGCTCGGCGGCGGCCACGACGGCGTCGCGCTCCCCCTCTGTGGCGGCCGTGCGCAGCAGCCGGTCCAGCGCGCGGAACAGCCTGCCCGGCGCGGCCGTCAGCAGTTCGGCCGCCGCGGTGACGTCGTCCCGGCCGAGGAGCTCCTCCACCCGGCTGTCGAACGAAGGGGCCTTCTTCTCGCCGCGCGCGACGGCGAACACCTCGGCCGCGTGCGGCCGGTCCGGGTACTCGTGCGGGTGCAGCCGCTCACCGAGCCGCTTGAACGCCTCGCGGTGCGCGGACACGTCGGCGAGCTTGGCGGGCGCCGCGGCGACCACCCCGTCCAGGGCCGCCATCAGGGCGCGCCGCACCGGGCGGGACAGCGCCCGGAACCGCGTCGGCTCCTGAAGCGTCACGTCACCGCCGGACAGCGCGCACGCCAGCCGCAGCACATCGGTGACGGTGTCGAGCAGCAGATCCGCACCCACCCGCAGACGGGCCTGATTGACGACCGCGCGGTTCTCCCGGACCGGGACCGCCTCCGGCTGCGGCCCGTCCGCGCAGTGCGCCGCGAGCGCCTTCAGGTCGGCGAGGTCCTGCTCGCCCAGCGGGGTCGCGCTGCCGGCCAGGGCCAGGTACAGGGCGGTCACCTCGTCGTCCGCCGTACCGCCCAGGTGCAGGACCGTCAGCCGGTCGCCCGCGGTGGCGATCAGCTCGTCGTGGGCGGCGAGCATCTCGGCGTACGTGTGCCGGTAGCGGCCGTAGGAGGGCAGCGTGAGCAGGTCCAGCACGCCCCTGCGCAGCTGCCGGAGCGTGCCGGCGCGGGTGGGCCGGTCGTCGAGCGCCTCGCGGACGCAGCGCATCCAGAAGCCGGACGTGTCCGGCACGTTGGCCGGGAAGTCGACGAAGTAGACGTTGTGCGCGACGTGGTCGCCGGCCATCTCACGGACGGTGCGCAGCGTCCGTACGGCGGTGTCGACGACCGTGCCCTCAGACAGCCCCGACAGGTGCTCCAGCAGCCCGGCCGAGAGCTTGAACCCCACGGTGATCAGCGCGGCGTCGAACTGCCGGGCCGCGACGGAGCCCTCCCCGGCGGGTCCCGTGGGGGAGGGGAGACGGTGCGTGTGCCGGACGACCAGCGGTTCCAGAGGGTGGACCATCCCGGCATGATCGCAGGGCGGCACGGGCCGGCGCACAGGGGTTTTCGCGCGGGCAAGGGCCTCCCGTCAGCACGGGAGGCGTCCGGCAGGGGTCAGGAGGTCTCGGCGGCTTCGGCGTTCTTCTGCTTGAGACGCGCGGCTTCCTTGCGGACCTCGGCCTGCGTGGCGCGCTCCTTCTCCAGCCACTCCGGCCGCTCCTCCTTGAGCGCCTCGATCTGCTCGGTGGTGAGGGCCTCGGTGACCCCGCCGCGGGCCAGGCCGGCGATGGAGACACCGAGCTTCGCCGCGACCACCGGGCGCGGGTGCGGGCCGGTGCGTCGCAGCTCCCGCAGCCACTCGGGCGGGTTCGCCTGCAGCTCGTCCAGCTCGGCGCGGGTGACGACGCCGTCCTGGAACTCCGCTGGGGTGGCCGGGAGGTACACACCCAGCTTCTTCGCCGCGGTCGCGGGCTTCATCGTCTGGGTGCTCTGGTGCGACTTCATGGTGTCCAGACTATCGACCGCGCACGAGCCCTCCGACCACCACGGGTAGCCTGGCGAGGTGACAGGCTCTGCGGCTTCCCCTTCCTTCCGGCTCGCGTACGTCCCCGGGGTGACCCCCGGCAAGTGGGTGCGGACGTGGAACGAGCGCCTGCCCGACGCGCCCCTGGAACTCGTCGCCGTGTCCGCCGCCGAGGCACCGGAGGCCTTGCGCGACGGGCGGGCGGACGCGGCACTCGTACGGCTCCCCGTCGACCGTACGGTCCTCAGCGCGATCCCCCTCTACACCGAGACGACGGTCGTCGTGGTCCCGAAGGACCACGTGGTGACGGCGGCGGACGAGGTGTCGTGCGCGGATCTCGCCGACGAGACGGTGCTGCACCCCCTGGACGACGTCCTCGACTGGGAGCGGCCGCCGGGGGAGCCCGCCTTCGAACGGCCGGCCACCACGGCCGACGCCGTCGAGCTGGTGGCCGCGGGCATCGGCGTCCTCGTCGTCCCGCAGTCCCTGGCCCGCCTGCACCACCGCCGTGACCTCACCTACCGTCCGGTCGTCGACGCCCCCGCGTCCGAGGTCGCCCTGTCCTGGCCCGAGGACGCGACCACCGACCAGGTCGAGGACTTCATCGGCATCGTCCGGGGCCGCACCCCGAACAGCACCCGGGGCCGCGCCAAGCCCCCGGCCGAGACCGGCGGCAAGCGCCCGGAGAGGAGCGCCCCCCGTAAGCCCCACGCGACCTCCCGAGGCGGCACGGGAGCCTCCGGCGGCAGCAGGGGTGGTACCGGACGGGCCGGCGGCAAACGCTCCGGGGGCACGGGCGGCACGAAGGGCACCCGCCGCGGCAAGCCCCGCCGCGGTCAGTAGCCGCAGGCCCGGACGGCGGCCCTCCGGCGCGGTGCCCGGCCCGCCCGGACCGGGGCACCGGACACGGGGCACGGGACCGTACGACCGGTGCACGGGACCGTGCGACCGGTGCACGGGACCGTGCGACCGGATCGCCGCACACCGACACGGCGGATCAGGGCGCGAAGGTCGCCTTCCGTGCCGTACGCACCACCGTGTCGCCGTCCGCCCGGGTGAGCAGCCCGGCGGACACCCACGCGTCCACCGTGGCCCGCACCCGCGTGACCAGCGCGTCCTTGCCGCTGAACGGGGCTCCGGCCCAGATCTCGTCCAGCAGGGTCGTCCCGTCGGCCTTCGCGGGGTTGGCCACGCCGGAGTCGGTCGTCCCGAAGACCACCCGCGGCTCGGACCGCCGGACGTAGGCGTGCGTCGGGTCCTCGGTCCCCTCGAAGAACGGGGCGAACTCCGTGCCGTCGAGGGTGTAATGGAGCGGCTTGCCGGTCACCGGGGTGAGTGAGGGCAGCAGGTCACCGGAGAGGCCGGCGTTGCGGTACAGGCCGAACGTCAGGTAGTCGGTGGCCGGGTCGCGGGCCACGAGGTTGACCGGGCCGTAGAAGAGGGTCTGCAGCGACGGGTCGTCGAGGGCCTTCTCCACCCGCAGGCGGAAGGGCATGGAGAGGCGTACGGTGTCGCCGGCGCGCCATCTGCGGGAGACGGTGAAGTAGCTCCCGGGCTGCGGAGTGCCGGACACCGCACGCCCGTTGACCGTCACCCGGAAACCGGCGGTGGCCCAGGACGGCACCCGCAGCCGCAGCGCGAACGCGGCGCTGCGGCCCCCGAAGGTGAGCCTGCTGCCCTGCTCCCTCGGGTAGTCGGTGCTCTGGGTGACGGTGACGCCCTTCTCCGCCCAGGTCAGCTTCGAGGGGCTGTAGAGGTTGACGTACAGGGCGCTGCCGTCGGCCTTCTTGAAGTACACCGAGTCCTGGTACTTGGTGGCGCTCTCCATGCCGGTGCCCTCGCAGCAGGTGGTGCCCTGCTTGGGTGTGTAGTCCCGGACATGGCCGGGTGTCAGCCCGATGAAGTACGTGACGAGCGGCTTCTCCGCGTCCGGCTTGTCCTGCTTGGACCCGAGCACCTGGTTGTACAGCGCCCGCTCGTAGTAGTCCATGTACTTCGGCGACTGCTCGTGGAAGAACAGCATCCGGCTGAGCTTGAGCATGTTGTACGCGCAGCAGGTCTCGGCGGTCGTCGCGCTGAACGTGCCCGCGATCACCCCGGACGCCTTCCAGAACTCCGCGGTGCTGGTGCCGCCGATGCCGTACATGCGTCCCGGTACGACCATGTCCCAGAAGTTGCGCGCGGCGGTGAGGTAGCGCTCCTCGCCCGTCGCGTCGTACAGCCGCACCAGCCCGGTGAAGATCGGGATGTGCTGGTTGGCGTGCAGACCGTCGAGGAGGTCGGTGTTCGCGGCGCAGGCGTCGATGAGCTTGTCCAGGTCGAACAGTGTGGCCAGGGCGAGGTGCTCGGCCTTGCCGGTGAGCGTGTGCAGGTCGACGATCGCCTCGACGATGCCGCCGAACTCACCGCTGGAGAAGATGCCCCACATCCGCTGGAGGGTGGCGTCCGGCAGTCTGGACAGCCGGGCGTACATCCAGTCGCACATGCCGGACGCGAGGTCGAGCGCCCGCGCGTCGTCGGTGGCGCTGTACGCGTCCAGCAGACCCCTGAGGATCTTGTGCGCGGTGTAGTAGGGGGCCCACACCTTGGTGTAGTCGGGGCTGGTCCGCGACTCCAGCTCGATGAACTGCGTCTCCGGGTACGCCGCCAGGAACCCGGGGTGGCTGGGCGCTCCCCAGGTGCGGCGCAGGGTGGCGGTCAGGTCCCGGCCGGAGGCGTCCGCGAAGGCCGCTCCGGTGGTCTCGTCGAAGGCGTACGACGCGAGGTCGCCCCGGCCGGCGGCGGCGTCGGCGGCCCGGGCGCCCTGAAGGCCGCCGATCTCCGCGGCGGTCAGGGCGCGCGACCAGACGTTGAACTCGTCGAAGGCGCCCGCGAAGACGGGGTCGCCGGAGTAGTGGGAGCGGCCCAGCCAGTGGTCGGTGAGGGCGCCGAGGACCGCCGGGGTGAGGGACATGGAGGTGTTCCGGGCGACGGCGGTGCCGTTGACGTACAGGGTCCCGGTGCCCTCGGCGA
Organism: Streptomyces sp. NPDC003011; assembly: GCF_053591515.1. Classification (NCBI taxonomy): domain Bacteria; kingdom Bacillati; phylum Actinomycetota; class Actinomycetes; order Kitasatosporales; family Streptomycetaceae; genus Streptomyces; species Streptomyces sp. NPDC003011. The sequence continues at coordinate 10,103 of NZ_JBSFTY010000028.1, read as the reverse complement.
GCGTCACCGCGAGGTGGCTCCACTCGTTCAGCGGCAGCGCGGCGGTGCCGTCGAGGCTCTGCTCGCCGCCGGCACCGCCGGTCGTGATGGCGAAGCGGGGTACGCCGTTCGCGTTGCGCGCGGCCAGGTACAGATAGCGCGTGGTGTCGTTGCCGAAGTCGAGGATCCGCGTCCAGCCGGCGTCGTGCGTGGGCTTCACCCAGGCGGACAGGGTGATGGACGCGGCACCGCCGAGAACACCGGCGGGGAGATCGACGTACTGGTAGGAGCCGCGGACGTTCTCCGCCGCGGTCCCGAACCTCCCGGGGACGGCGAGGATCTGCGGTTCGTGCCGGAGCGCCTCGCGCACCTCGGTCAGCGCCTCGATCATGGTGCGGGTCTTGTCGACGAACACCTGCTCGCCGGTGCCGGCGTACGCCTGCGCCAGCATGGTGAGGAAGTGGCCGGTGTAGTGCCCCCGGAGGTTGCCGTTGGCCTCCCCGTCCAGCCCCTCCCAGCCGCCGGGCGCGACCGCTCCGCCCGTGGAGAGGCCGGCGTTGGCCCGGAAGACCTGGAGCAGCCGGTTCACGTCGTAGCCGCGCGCGTGGTCGAGCATCAGCTGCCGCTTGTCGGCGAACAGCCCCTGGCCGAGCGTCACCTGGTCGAGATCGAACGGCTGCACCCGCCACACCGACGGTGCCTTGGAAGCCTCGGCGACGGCCCGGCCGCTCGCCGCGTACGAGATCGCCGGCGTCACCGCGGCGAGCGCCGCGGCCTGGAAAAGGTGCCGTCTGGAGAGGGGCGGTGCCATGTGTACGCCTCCACGGATCCACGGGTCACGGGTGCTCGACATGCCGTTCGATATGTCGATCAGCGTGCGGACAATCGACCAGACGATAGGGAGGGGACGGGTGAGCGTCAACGGGGTGGGAGCGGCCAATTCCGGCCGCACCCCGGTCGCCTGCGCGCAGGCCGGCTCCGGCGGCGCCCCGTGAGGGGTCCCCAAGGCGGCATCGCCGCTGGTCCGGACACCGGAGGGCGAAGACCGGACACCCTGCGGCGGCCACGACCGCCGGGCCCGCAGCACGGCGGACCGTGACAGGGCGACGCGCTCAGCCGGACCGTCCAGCCGGCGCCGATGTCCTCCCGCGAGGCTCGCCCCGGACCCGTCGGCCGATCACCGCGAGGTGCGCAGCAGCCAGTCGTACGCGGACCGTGCCGTGAAGTCGGCCTGTCCGCCGGGCAGGAGCAGGTCCGCGGTGGCGAACTCCGGGGCGCCGGCCTGCGCGGCGACGTAGGGAATCGCGACGCAGCGCATCCCGGCCGCGTGCGCGGCGGCGGCGCCCGGGGCGGCGTCCTCCAGGACCACGCAGTCGGCCGGCGCGGCCCCGAGCCGGCGGGCGGCCTCCAGGAACACGTCGGGGGCGGGCTTGCCCCGGGCGACCTCGTCGGCGGACACGGCGGTGCGCAGATACGCGTCCAGGCCCGTGCCGGCCAGCACCGCCTCGATGGCCTCGGGCGACGAACCCGAGGCCACGGCCATCGGGACCGACTCCGTCGCCAGCAGCTCCACGAACTTGCGCATCTCGGGGTAGGCGGGTGTGGAGGCGCGGGCCAGCTCCAGGTAGAGCCGGTTCTTCTCGGCGAAGAGCTCGTCGACGGAGGCCCGCAGACCGTACTGGTCCTTCCAGACGGCGACCGTCTCCAGCGTGCTGATGCCGACGAACCGCTCGTGATCGGGCCACGTGTAGTCCGCGACGCCGTGGGCGGCGAGGACCCGCCGGCCCGCTTCGTAGTAGTTCGGCTCGCTGTCCACGAGCGTGCCGTCCAGATCGAAGAGGACCGTGGTGTCACCGAGGCTGCTCATGACCCCAGGATGTCAAAGGTCAGGTCCGTGCCGCCCGCCCGATCGACTCCACCAGCGGCAGCAGCCGGTACGGGACGCGCTCGCGCAGCGCCACCTCCGTCCGGGTGCGGACGACTCCCGGAAGGCTGATCAGCTTCTGGATGACGTCCTCCAGGTGTGCGTTGTCACGCGCCACGACCCGCGTCAGCAGATCGCCGCCGCCCGTGATCGAGAACGTCTCGACGATCTCCGGTACGGCGGCCAGCGCGTCGCCCACGTCGTCCAGATGCCCCTGGGTGACCTCGATGTGCACGAACGCCAGCACCGGGTGGCCCAGGGCGGCGGGGGAGAGGGACGGACCCGTACCGGTGATCACCCCGTCCCGCTCCATACGGTCCAGGCGGGCCTGCAGCGTGCCGCGGGCGACGCCGAGGAGGCGGGCGTACTCGCGCACGCTCGTGCGGGGCTGTTCCAGCAGAAGCCGCAGGATGCGGGTGTCGAGCTCGTCCACGGCCATGGTGTCCCGGCCTCCTCCTCGTCGATGGTCCGTTGGCTCGCCACTGGACGGGCCGGAACGGCTGTAGCTGTACCAATGGTCCACCATTTCAGGCACGGCTTGAGCCAGATGGTACGTGGATGCTGTGATGGGCACGTCGATGGCGCTGCGGACCCCGCGGCGCCTTTCTCATGCCGAGGTCCAAGGGGGCGAAGCAGTGCTGAAGAGGGTGTTCGTGGCGCCGGACCCGGGACGGGTACGGCTGCGGTCCGCCGTGCGGGCGGTGCTCGCCGTCGCGTCGGCGGTCGTCCTGTGCGGGGTCGCCGGGCACTCGCTCGCCGCCGCCGTCACCGGCGGGCTCGCCGCGCTGCTCGCCCTGTTCACCGTCACGGACGCCACCGTCCGCGGCCAGGCCGTCACCACCGCGCTGCTGCCCGCCGTGGGCCTGCCCGTGCTCGCCGCCGCGGCCGAGCTGCACGACCACCCCGTCGCGCGCGACCTCACCTTCCTCGCCGTCGTCGGCGCGGGCGTGTACGCGCGGCGCTGGGGACCGCGCGGGCACAGCCTCGGCGTGTTCGCCTTCATGACCTTCTTCGTGGCGCAGTTCCTGCACGCCACCACGGATCAGCTGCCCGAGCTGTACGCCGCCGTCCTGCTGTCGGTCCTTGTCGCGGCGGCCGTGCGCTTCGGCCTGTGGTGCTACGAGCGCGGTCTGCCCCCGGCCCCCGTGCCCGCACCGCCGGGCGGCACCGGCCTCGCCCGCGTCACCACCCGCCAGGCGGTCCAGGCGACCGCCGGCGCCGGCTTCGCCCTGGTCGTGGGCCAGCTGGTGTCCGGACAGCGCTGGTACTGGGCCGTCGGCGCCACCTGGTGGATCTTCGTCAACACCACCTCGCGCGGCGAGACCCTGGTCCGCGGCTTCCGCCGGGTCCTCGGCACGGTCATCGGCATCGGCCTCGGCCTCCTCGTCGCCGTCCCGCTCGACGGCGCCCCGGTGCCGACGGCCCTCCTCCTCGCCGCCTGCGTCTTCGGCATCTTCTACACGGCCGCCGTGTCCTACACCTGGATGATGCTCTGCGTGACCCTGCTCGCCGAGCTGCTCTACGGCCTGCTCGGCGTCCTGGAGCCCGGCCTGCTGGTCCTGCGGTTCGCGGAGACCGGCGTCGGGGCGCTCGGGGCCGTGCTCGCGGTGCTGTTCGTCCTGCCCGTCACCACGCACGCCGTCACCGACGCCTGGATCCAGCGAGCGCTGCACTGCGTCCGCGCCTCCACCGCCGAGGCCGCGGCCCGACTGGCCGGCTCCGCGCACGCCGACCCGGCGTCCCGCGTGTCCGAACTGGAGCTGCTCCTCGGCCGGGTACGGCTGTCCGTCGCCCCACTGGTGCACCCGCTGAACCCGATGCTGGTCCGCAAGCGCCGCGCCCGCCGGGTGCTGGCCCTGCTCGACGACTGCGCCCGCGAGATCCGCGGCCTGGTCGCCGTCGCCGCCGACCCGGAGGCCTCGCACGACACCCGCCTGACCGCCGCGTGCCGCCGCGTGGAGGCGACGGTGGAGGCGCTGACGGGTGGTGCGGCGACGAGCGGTGGCCGCGCGGGTGAGAGGAGCGCGGACGGCCGTCTCACCGGACGTGCGAGTACGGGCACGGATGCCGTCCTCGCGGGTGGCGTGGGGGCGGAGGGTGGCCTGGTGGGTGGTGAGGGGCGGCGTGGTCTCCCGGGCGCCGTGGGCAGGGACGGCGGCGGCCCTGCGGATGGCGCGCTGACGGCGGGTGGTCCTGCGGGTGGCGCGGTGGACCGCCTCGCGGGCGGGGAGCTGAGGGGCGGCGGCGCGCTCGCGGCTCGCGGCGTCGGCGCCGGCCCGCTCACCGGCCGGGGCGACGGTCCGGTGAACGGCGTGCGGGAGAGCCTCTCGCCCGTCCTGCCGCGGGGTTCCGCCGAGGCACCCGCGCTGGCGCACCTGCACGGCCTGGAGCGTGCCCTCGCGGAGCTGGCCACGCCTTTGCGGGCGTCCTCGGGCTCGCCGCTCGTCGGCGCGTGAGCCTCTGCCGGGCCGGGACGGCGGCACACCTCCGGCGCCGAGGAGCGCCGGCAGACCGGCAGTCCTGGCCGGCCGGGAGGCCGGCAGGGCGTCCGCAGTCCTGGCAGGCCGGCAGGTCGCCCGGAAAAAATCGGCCCGGGTCCGCATTCCGAAGATCCGACGGAACCCGCGCCGCGCAACCCGGCCGGCCGACAGGGAGGTTCGGCCCACGCCCGCGCACGAAGACCAGGCACGAAGACCCGCGCACGAAGACCCGTACGCGCGACGGCCTGACGGGAAACGGGCCGCGTATGACCGGGCACGCCCGCCACTGGGGCACCGCACCGGCCGGAGGCCGCGCCCCATCTCCCCGAAGGCCACCGACGAACCTTCGCGCTCTGGTCTAGACCTCGCCTGGCCGACTGCTACCGTCACCCCACGGCACAGGACCGGGAACCGAGAGGGGACTGCGGTGGCACACGGCGGCAGGCGAGGACGGCGGGCCTTCATCGGGTCCTTCACGGCGGCCGGAGGCCCCGGCATCGTGACGGCGGCCGTGGCCGAGGACAGCGGCGCACTGACGCTCCTGAACAGCCTGGACGGCCTGTCCGACCCGTCCTGCCTGGCCCTCGCCCCCGACGGCGGCACGCTCTACGCGGTCAGCGAGACGGCCGAGGGCGCGGTGGCCGCGTACCGGGTGACCGGCGGCACCCCCGAACCGGCCGGCCCGCCGGTGTCCGTCGACGCGAGCGGTCCCACCCACCTCGCCGTCCACGCGGGCCACGTCCTGACCGCCAACTACGGCTCCGGCAGCGTCACGGCCGTGCCGCTGCGCCCGGACGGCTCCCTCGCCGACGCCCCGTCCGCCGTGTTCCGGCACACCGGCTCGGGCCCGCACACGCCGCGCCAGCAAGGCCCGCACGCCCACCAGGTGCAGCCCGACCCGAGCGGCCGCTGGGCCGTCAGCGTCGACCTGGGCACGGACTCGGTGCGGGTGTGCGCGCTCACCGGCGGCGGCCTCACGCTCCACCGGGAGACCGCGCTGCGCCCCGGCTCCGGCCCACGCCACCTGGCCTTCCACCCGGACGGCTCGTACGCCTACGTCGTCAACGAACTCGCCCCGACGGTGACCGTCTGCCGCTGGGGCGCCGCGGACGCCACGCTGACGCCGCTGGCCGAGACACCGGTTCTGACCGGCGCCCCGGCGGGTGACGCCTACCCCTCGGGCATCGTCGCCTCGCCGGACGGGCGCTTCGTGTGGACCGCCACCCGGGGCGAGGACGTCCTGTCCGCGTTCGCCGTGGAGGGGGAGGGCCTGCGGCTGCTCGGCACGGTGCCCTGCGGCGGCCACTGGCCACGGGCGCTCACCGAGGCGGCCGGGGTCCTCTACGTCGCCAACGAGCGCTCCGGCGACGTCACCTGGTTCACCGTCGACCCGGCGACCGGCCTGCCGCGGTTCGGGGGCTCGCTGGAAGTGACCGCGGCCTCCTGCGTGGTCATCGGCTGATCCCGGCCCCGGCCCGCATGGCGAAGGGCCCGCTCCGGTGCGGAGAGGGCCCTTTCGCCGTGCGGACGTGCGGTGCGCGTCAGCGGACCGGCGCGCCCTGCGGCTGCTGCGGGGCGATGCCCAGCGCGGTCGTGTACTTGGCCAGGGCGAGCTTGCCGATCGCCGGGTACGGGCCGAGCGACTCGGCGGCGGAGCAGCCCGCCTCCCTGGCCGCCTCCTCGATCAGACCGGAGTCGATCTCCGGCCCTATCAGGTACGGCGCGAGCGCCAGCTGCTGCGAGCCGGAGGAGCGGAGCTGCTCGGCCACGGACGCGATCGAACCGTCCTGGTCGAGCGCCGCCGCCATCACCGGGACGGCGAGGCGCGCGGCGAGCAGCATGCCGGTGATCCCGGCCGCCTGCACGGCCTCCTCACCGCCCACGGAGGCCAGGATGATGCCGTCCGCGGCGGTCGCCACGGTGAACAGGCGGGCGCGGTCGGCGCGGGCCAGACCCGCCTCCGACAGCCGCACGTGCAGCGCCTCGGCGAGCAGCGGGTGCGGGCCCAGCACATCGGTCAGGTCGGCCGCGACCCGGCTCTCCATCACGGCCTGGCGGACCCGGCGCAGCAGCGCGTTGTCCGGGCCGGCCAGCAGCGGCACGACGACCGCCACCGGGCCGTCCGGCTCCTTGACGTCCAGACCGGCGGCCTTGGCCTGCTCGTACCGCGCGGTGCGCTCCTCCGCGGCGTGCGCCAGCACGGCCTGCAGGGTGGGGAACTCCGCGTCGTCCCCGTCCAGGTACCCGATCCGGGCGTCGAGGCCGGGCAGCTCGGAGCGCGCGATGCTCACGACCTCGTCGGCGAGACCGCGCGTGGCGGCGCCCGGCGTGCCCGGAACCGCGAGGACGAGCGCGGGCGCGCCCTCGGGAGCCGCCAGCGGCTCGGGTCGGCGGTGCCGCCCGGGCTGGCGAGGTCGCGGCATTCGTACGGGCAGGCCGGACGCGGGCCCAGTGGGGGAGCTCATGGCGTCGCATGTTACTGGCTTCCTGGGCTCCCCTGTTCGGGGAGGGTGCAGGTGAGCGGTATCCGTCCGGTTTTGTCTGATGAGTTACGTACGGATCAGAACTGATCAGCGGTTCTTCCGTGCTGCCCCGTCACCCGGCGTGCTCACCACGGACAGCATCGCCTCGTCACCCGGCAGGGTGAGCGAACCGGCGGCCAGATCCGTCGCGATACGGACCGAGCCCCGCAACGGATCTCCCTCGGCCGCCACCCGCCGCGCGTGCGGCAGCCGCCGCGCCACCTCCTGCTCCAGCGGTACGACGAGAGGATCGCCCAGCTTGAACAGGCCCCCGGTGAGGGCGACCCGGGGCTCGCCGCCGGGCGGGCAGACGGCGGCCGCGGAGTCGGCCATGTGCCGGGCCGCGGAGCGCAGGATCCCCGCGGCCACGGGATCGTCGGCGGCGCAGCCGGCCACCTGGGGCGCGAAGGACGCGAGGACTGCGGCGCGGTCCGCACGCGGATACAGCGTGCCGGGGAGCTCGCGCGCGGGGCCGAACACCTCCTCGGCGCGGGCCAGCAGCCGTGCGGAGCCGCCCTCCCGCCCATCGTAGGCACGCAGCGCCGCCTCCAGTCCGACCCGCCCGATCCAGGCGCCGCCCCCGCAGTCGCCGAGGAGGTGGCCCCAGCCGTCCGCCCGGTGCCAGCGCGTCAGGTCCGTGCCGACCGCGATCAGGCCGGTACCGGCGGCGACGACCGCCCCGGGCCGTGCGCCCAGGGCTCCGACGTAGGCGGTGACCGCGTCGGCGGCGAGTGCGACCGTACGGACACCGAACTCCCGCGCCAGGGCGCCCGGGAGCTCGGCCCGCAGCGCCTCGCCCAGTGTGGCGAGGCCGGCGGCGCCGACCACCGCCGTGCCCAGCCCGTCGACCCCCGACTCGGGGATCACCGCGCGGACCAGGGGCACCAGTTGCTCCATGAAGTGCACCGGGTCGATGCCGCGGGCCCCCGTGCGCACCGGTTCCCGGGACTCCCGGCCGGCCCGCGCGGTGCCCCGGACGGCACCGACGACGACGCGCAGGCCGGAACCGCCGGAGTCGACGGCGAGGAAGCCGTCCCCCGCGCCGGTCACGGCAGGCGCCGGCCCGCCGGCCGTCCGCCCGCCGACGGCGGTCCGGGGGCGCACCGGGGGAAGGGCTGCGAGGGGGCCGCCGAGGGCCTGATCGCCGGACGCAACGGGCTCCCCTCCTTCTTGGTGACCGGCCGCGTGCTCTGCTCGGCCGGCTCGATGACGTTCGATGACGCTCGATGAGGAGGAAGAGTAGCGCCGAGGGCGGCGCCGGTGTGCGAGGGCTTCCCTGTCCGTGCGGGACCCCGGTGTGTGCCAGTAGGGTGACGTGCTGTGGCACCACGACCCTTGCATGAACTCGTTGAAGCAGGCTGGGCGAAGGCCCTGGAACCCGCGGCCGAACGTATCGCCGCGATGGGGGACTTCCTCCGGGCCGAGATAGCGGCCGGCCGGACCTATCTCCCGTCCGGGGCGAATGTCCTGCGCGCCTTCCAGCAGCCCTTCGATGACGTGCGCGTCCTGATCGTCGGTCAGGACCCCTACCCCACACCGGGGATGGCCATCGGGCTCAGTTTCGCGGTGGCGCCCGAGGTGCGTTCGCTGCCGGGCAGCCTGGAGAACATCTTCCGGGAGATGCACTCCGACCTGGGGCTGCCCAGGCCGTCCAACGGCGATCTGACGCCGTGGACGGAGCAGGGGGTGCTGTTGCTGAACAGGGCGTTGACGACGGCCCCGCGCAGTCCCGCGGCCCACCGGGGCAAGGGGTGGGAGGAGGTCACGGAGCAGGCCATCCGGGCGCTGGCCGCGCGTGGCAAGCCGCTCGTGTCGATCCTGTGGGGCCGCGACGCGCGTAACCTGCGGCCGTTGCTCGGAGATCTCCCGGCCATCGAGTCGGCGCATCCCTCGCCGATGTCGGCGGACCGTGGATTCTTCGGCTCGCGTCCGTTCAGCCGGGCCAACGACTTGCTGCTGCGGCAGGGTGCGCAGCCGGTGGACTGGCGACTGCCGTAGGAATGCCGGGCCTGATGGCCCGGAGGTACGGGTCTGTGTGACTGCGATCGCGGCGGGACCGCGCACGGGTTCGCCGTGTCACTGGGGCGGGTTGCCGTGCTTGCGGGACGGCAGGTCGGCGTGCTTGGTGTGCAGCATCGCCAGGGACTGGATCAGGATCCCGCGGGTCTCCGCGGGGTCGATGACGTCGTCCACCAGACCGCGTTCGGCCGCGTAGTAGGGGTGCATCAGCTCGGACTTGTACTCCTTGACCATGCGGGCCCGCATGGCGCCGGGGTCTTCCGCCTCGGCGATCTGGCGGCGGAAGATGACGTTGGCGGCACCCTCCGCGCCCATCACGGCGATCTCGTTCGTCGGCCAGGCGTAGGTGAGGTCGGCGCCGATGGACTGGCTGTCCATGACGATGTACGCGCCTCCGTAGGCCTTGCGCAGGATCAGGGAGATCCGCGGGACGGTCGCGTTGCAGTAGGCGTACAGCAGCTTGGCGCCGTGGCGGATGATTCCGCCGTGCTCCTGGTCGACACCCGGGAGGAACCCGGGGACGTCCAGCAACGTGACGATCGGAATGCTGAACGCGTCACACATCTGCACGAAGCGCGCGGCCTTCTCCGACGCCTCGATGTCCAGGACCCCGGCGAGGACCTGCGGCTGGTTGGCGACGATGCCGACGACCTGGCCGTCCAGGCGGGCCAGCGCGCAGATGATGTTGCGGGCCCAGCGCTCGTGGACCTCGATGTGGTCGCCGTCGTCGACGATCTCCTCGATGACCTTGGTCATGTCGTACGGACGGTTGCCCTCCACGGGCACCAGCTCCAGCAGCACCGTACTGCGGCGGTCCACGGGGTCCGTGGACTCGACCCGGGGCGGGTTCTCGCGGTTGTTCTGCGGGAGCATCGACAGCAGGTAGCGCACCTCGGCGAGGCACGTCTCCTCGTCGTCGTAGGCGAAGTGGCAGACGCCGGAGGTCTCGGCGTGCACGTCCGCGCCGCCGAGGCCGTTCTGGGTGATCTCCTCGCCGGTGACGGCCTTGACGACGTCCGGGCCGGTGATGAACATCTGCGAGGTCTCGCGGACCATGAAGACGAAGTCGGTCAGGGCGGGGCTGTAGGCCGCGCCGCCCGCGCACGGGCCGAGCATCACCGAGATCTGCGGGATCACCCCGGACGCCTTGGTGTTGCGCTGGAAGATGCCGCCGTAGCC